>JAYVQZ010000083.1:0-2831 GCA_043776735.1 Deltaproteobacteria bacterium
AAGCAACTCATAGGCACGGTAATTATTGATCACGTCCGAGGACTTGATCGAAACCTTAAAATTGTAAAAGCCCTGACCTTCGACAAGCGCAATACTGGCCAGCGCGCTTTCCACCAGCGCCTCGGGAACGGGATGCCCGTATTTTTTTAATAACGGCTTTTCTAACGACCCCGCGTTAACCCCAATGCGAAGTGCCACTCCGGCATCTTTGGCAGCCTTTACGATCTCCACGGTCTTCCATTCTGGGCCCACATTACCTGGATTGATACGAACACAAGCCACGTTGCGCTTTATTGCTTCCAAAGCCATTTTATAATCAAAGTGAACATCGGCGATTACGGGAATTTCCACCTGTTTAAGAATGGCCGGCAGCGCTTCAGCGGCAGCCTGGTCGTTGACCGTAATGCGAATGATTTCACAGCCGGCAAGCACCAGGTCTTTTACCTGCTTTACCACAGCCTCAACGTCCTCGGTTTTTGGAGTCGTCATTGACTGAACGCGGATGGGATTTCCAGCACCAAGCTTGAGATTGCCTACGGTGATCTCACGCGTCTTTCGTCGGTTAATTTGCCCGCTATTTAAAACGATTGGATCCATTTTTAAATCCCCCCCAGAGATTGTACGTCGATGCCGTAACCTTTAATTTTTTTGTGAAGATGACTTCGTTCCAGTCCGAGACTCTGCGCGGTTTTTGAAATGTTTCCGCCGTTCTCAGACAATATCTGAATGATAAAACGTTTTTCGAAAGCAGTCCGGGCCGCTTTAAGCGATTTCTCCTCAGCGTCCTGAGCTTCATTTGTGGGCAGTGAGGTAGCTGCTTCAGCTTCCGGGAACTCTAGCCATTCGGCCTGGCTTAACAAGCAGGCGCGCTCGCACCAGTTTTTTAATTCCCGTACGTTTCCTGGCCAGGAGTAACCCAACATCCAATCGCGGACTTTTGGGCTGATTTTTTTCTGTTTTCCTTGGCTATAACGGTGAACAAAATATTCCACCAACTCGGGAATATCTTCCTTGCGTTCCCTAAGTGGAGGAACCGAAAGTGGAATGACATTCAGGCGGTAAAAAAGGTCCTCTCTAAAGCGTCCCTGAACAATCTCTTTTTTCAAATCTTTATTGGTTGCTGCGATGACACGAACATCGATCTCGATGGTTGATTCCCCGCCCACTCTTTGAATGTGGCACTCCTGCAAGGCGCGCAAAATCTTCGCCTGCATTTTGGAACTCATGTCACCTACTTCATCAAGAAACAGGGTTCCTTGATGGGCTAATTCAAACTTTCCAATTCGCTTTTCGTTAGCGCCAGTAAAAGAACCGCGCTCATGGCCAAAGAGTTCGCTCTCTACCAAATCTTCAGGAATTGCGGCACAGTTTACGGCAATAAAAGGCCCTTTGGCCCTTTGGCTTCCCCTATGAAGAGAACGAGCAACTAATTCCTTGCCTGTCCCATTCTCCCCGTTCACCAGTACCCAGCCGTTGGAAGGAGAAATAACCGAAATCATTTTTTTCAATTGAAGAATAGGAAGGCTCTGCCCAAGAATTTGCTCGTCACTTCCTAAAGCTGTTTTTAGATACTGATTTTCCGCCTTCAAGCGTTTGAGTTCAAAAGCATGGTCCATGAGCAACACCAGCTTGTCGAACTGCAAAGGCTTTTCCAGAAAATCAAAGGCACCAATTTTGATTGTGCGAACCGCAGTTTCCACAGAGCCGTGGCCCGACATCATGATGACAATTGCTTGGGGATCTTTATTCTTAATCTTGTCGAGCACCCAGATGCCATCTTCACCAGGCATCCAAATATCGAGCAAAACGATATCGGGTTGGAAACTTTTAAAACGGATCAATGCTTGTTCGGCCGAACTGGCCGTCTCAACCAAATAGCCTTCGTCTTCAAGCACACCCTTGAGCGAGGCCAGAATGTTGGACTCGTCATCTACAACTAATACGCGACGTAAAACCATAATATTAGAGGATCTTTACCTCAGTAAGCGGTGTAGTGCCAGCTAGCCCCGCAGAAAATAACAAGGTATCTGTGAAAACCCGAAGGCGTTCGGGCAATTCAATCACAAAAATCGTCCCCTTTGGCTCATTGGCGTGGGCCCGAACAAAGCCACCGTGATCGGCGATGATTCTTTGCACAATGGCCAAACCCAGGCCTGTTCCACCGGGTTTAGTGGAAAAATAGGGCTCAAAGAGTTGGGCGTAAGCGCCCTCGTCCATGCCGTAGCCTTCGTCAGCTACCTCAACACGAACAAAGCCCGCATTGCGGTCGTTGAAAGTGCGAACGAAAAGTTTTCCCTGACCTGACAACGCCGAAACGGCATTATCAAACAGGTTAATAAGCGCCCGCTTCATACCAGCCCGATCCAGCTGGAGTCGACCGATGGAGTCATCAAGTTCCACAGAAAACTGAATTTGTTCGTGGGCAGTCTGATAAAGGCTAATCGCCTCAGTAACTATCTCGTTTAGTTCCTGAGGCGCTGGCTGAATTTCGGGAAGCCTGGCAAAGTTTGAAAACTCGCTCACCAGATTTTTAAGGGAGTCGACCTCCGTCAAAATAATGCTGGTGGCCTGCGCGAAGGTTCCGTCATCGATAATTTTATCAAGATACCGGCGCCTAAGCCTCTCCACAGAGAGTTGAATAGGTGTCAGTGGGTTTTTGATCTCATGGGCAATACGTTTTGCAACTTCTCGCCAGGCAAACATGCGCTCCATTTTTTGAATGTCAGTGACGTCATCTAAAACGGCTACAACCCCAAGACGTCGTTTTTTTTCGTCGCGCAATACGCTGAGAGTAACTAAAAGGGCAAGCCGCTCATTTCGCGGATGCTGCA
>JAYVQZ010000084.1:0-2807 GCA_043776735.1 Deltaproteobacteria bacterium
AAACAGGATAAATAAACCGCCATGTTAGCCTGAGAACCCGAATGAGGCTGAACGTTGGCGAACTCGGCACCAAAAAGGGCCTTCACCCGGTCGATCGCCATCTGCTCTACTTGATCCACAAATTCACATCCGCCGTAGTACCGTTTTCCCGGATAGCCTTCGGCGTACTTATTGGTGAGAACGCTCCCTTGAGCCTCCATTACTGCTCGTGAGGTAATGTTTTCACTAGGAATCAATTCTAAAGAAAATTTTTGGCGATTTAATTCGCGATCGATGGCGCCGCTAATTTCTGGGTCTGTCTTAGAAAGAAAACTCATTTTGTCCCCCGCTCTAATTGGGCGATCTTTTCAACCCGACCGCCGTGCCGGCCCTCTAAAAACCTAGCTCCGAGCCAAGCCTTAACGGCTTCCCAAGCGACGTCCGGTCCTAAGAGCCTTGAACCCAGGCATAAGATGTTAACGCTGTTATGCTCTTTCGACAAACGCGCGGAAGTCACATCCCAGGCTACCGCGGCACGAATGCCGGATATCTTGTTGGCTGAAATCGCCATACCCGTGCCCGATCCACAAACGAGGATCCCTAATCCCTGCGATTCCACAACGCGATGAGCCACACGGGCGGCATGATCCGGATAATCGGTTGATTCGCTGGAGAAAGTTCCGAGATCTTCAACAATGAATTCGGGAAATTCAGCCAACCTCTCTTTGATCTGATTTTTCAAAGGAAGGCCTGCATGGTCTGCCCCAAGGGTCAGACTGATTTTGTTTGATGACATTTTAGAACTTCTTGAAAAGTAGGCTCGCGTTAGTTCCGCCAAAGCCAAACGAATTGGAAAGGACTATGTCCAATTTTTTTGCCTGCGGCTCGTGAGCCACGTAATTAAGATCGCATTCCGCATCAGGGTTATCTAAATTGATGGTGGGTGGGCAAGTTTGGTGTTGCAACGCTTGCACTGAGAATATGGCTTCCAATGCTCCTGCGGCCCCTAAGAGATGACCGGTCATTGATTTGGTAGAGCTCACCGCGATTTTTTTTGCATGATCTTTAAAAACCTTTTTCACAGCCCGCGTCTCCTCGGCATCACCAAGCGGGGTGGAAGTTCCATGAGCATTTACATAGCCCACCTGATCTGCATTGATCTTGGCATCTGCCAGAGTCAATTCCATGCAGCGGGCGGGCCCTTCCCCTCCAGGGCTGGGTGCGGTCATATGGTAAGCATCAGAGTTAGTCGCGTAGCCGACCATTTCCGCAAGAATATTTGCCCCTCGGGCCTTGGCAAACTCAAGCTCTTCGAGAACCAAAACAGCCGCCCCTTCGCCTAAAACAAAACCATCCCGGTTTTTGTCAAAAGGCCGAGATGCCTTGGTAGGGTTGTCATTAAATGAAGTCGACAATGCCCGCATGGCACAAAAGCCGCCTATGGCGAGTTCACAGACAACAGCTTCCGCGCCACCGGAAATCATCACATCTTGAAACCCCATTTGAATCAGTCGAAAGCTCTCTCCCACAGCGTGCGCACTCGAAGAACAGGCCGACGTGGTGCAGTAATTTGGTCCCTTAAGTCCGTATTTCAATGAAAGTTGACCGGCCGCCAGATTCCCAATCACCATAGGAATGAAAAAAGGGGAGATCCGACGAGGACCTTTCTCTAAAAACTCTTTATGCTGCGCTTGAATCTCAGGAAGGCCGCCGATACCGACGCCCACAATAGATCCTACGCGCGTGAGATCTATTTTCGTAAAATCAAGACCGGAGTTAGTAATCGCCTCGCCTCCAGCCACCATGGTGAACTGGATAAAGCGATCCATCTTCTTCACGTCTTTCGTGTTGAGAAGGGCCTCGGGCTTAAAATCAGAGATCTCTCCCGCAATGCGAGAGTTAAAAGGCGCCGCATCAAAAAGCGTTATCGGCCGAACCCCGGACTTTCCCGCCATCAGAGAACTCCAGTTCTCCTTAGCAGAAGACCCGATGGGGCTAATGGCCCCAATGGATGTGACGACAACGCGCCTCATGCTTCTTAGTTCACCTTAGCTTTAATGTAATTGATGACGTCGTTAACCGTTTTGATCTTTTCTGCGTCTTCATCAGGGATCTCAAGGTCAAACTCTTCTTCCATCGTCATTACGAGTTCCACGATATCAAGTGAGTCGGCTCCCAAATCATCGATGAAAGAGGCCTCCGCAGTCACTGCTTCCACATCCACTCCGAGCTGTTCCACGATGATATTCTTAACTTTTTCTTCAACCGACATTCCGATAGTCTCCTATGTGTTCCCTAAGAATTGGGCCAAGGTAGCAGGGCCTCCTGCCCCAGGCAAGTGTCTAGAACCAGGGGGAAAAGCTTTCCCCCGCGGAAGTGATTTCGTTGGCCCCTTTTTTTATAGTAAAGAGATTAGAAATGACAGGCGTGGACTGGAAGAAACTAAATCAAGAGATTGTAGCCTGCCAACGTTGCCCACGCCTGCGCCGCTACTGCCTAGAGGTCGCCCAGGCGAAAAGGAGGCAATACCGCGATGAGGCCTACTGGGGTAAGCCTCTCCCCGGTTTTGGGGACCCTCATGCAAAACTCTGGATCTTTGGCTTAGCTCCCGCCGCCCATGGGGGAAACCGCACAGGGCGGATGTTCACCGGCGATTCCAGCGGCGACTGGCTCTATCGGGCCTTATATGAAACGGGCTTCGCCAACCAGCCCAGCTCAGTGTCTCGCCAGGACGGATTGGAATTAAACGGGGCATTTATTTCTGCGGCGGCCCGTTGCGCGCCGCCTGACAACAAGCCCACTCGTGAGGAGATTTCTCATTGTGCCGG
>JAYVQZ010000085.1:0-2802 GCA_043776735.1 Deltaproteobacteria bacterium
GCGGCACTTGTCTCTGATAATTTTTCGTCATCTCTTCAAACCCTAGAAATTAATATCGCCGAAGCTGATCTGGCTACTCGAAGCTGTTCCAATCAGTTCAGTGATCAAAATTTTGTACCTTGGACAGCAGGGCTCATAGTACCTTTTTCAATTTCGCCTCTTGATGGCGAAAAAGTCATTTGCGTCCAATTTCGAGACGAAGCCCAAAACCTCTCCCAAGTTCAGTCTGCCTCCATTCAATATCAGGTCGGAAACATCCCACAAATTGAATCTATTTTTGTGAGCAATTTAACACTAGGAGCCACTTCCGGAAGCCGAGTTTTTCAGAAGGATGATACCGTCAAGATTACAGTAAAAGTCAACGACCCCGGAACCTCCCAATTCGAAGGGTTGGACAACGACACACCACTTCGCCTTTACTACAAAACAACCGGAGACTGGATAGAGATCCAGAGCGCGCAGCTTGTTCCAATTACCGGCAACCCACGATCACTCACGAAAGAAATTACGGATTTCAAAGCCCCAACGAGTAGCTTCTTTAGAATCAAGGCCGTCGCAAAAGACCGAACCGGAAATTTATCTATTCCTGCCCTCTCCGATAGCCTAAACTCTGGACCCTGGTCCATCTACGCAGGGAGCTCTGATCGTGGCGAAAACGGTACGGCGCTCGCATTTAAATGGGGCGAAGGGTGTAGCAGTTCAAAGGCACTCATAGCTATCGATCCCATTAATGCAGACGTCTATGCTCTTGACTGCGGAGTAGGAATCTTTAGATTGAATTCAAAGACTGGTATTGTTAGCATGTTTTTAAGATACGGCAATAATAACTTACGCCGCGACTTGGGCGAAGTACCGCTCAGCACAGGATCACGGCTTGAGTTAAACCAAATGTCCGCGATTAGATTTGATTCATCCGGGAATCTTTACGTTAGCAGCGGTATCCCCTACTTTTCCCAAAATGGCGGAGAGAGCGATGCCGGAATGAGTGGCTTAATCTATAGAATCGGCATTCATGATTCGATAGTAAAGATCAAACACATCTTGGGCGGGGGTGGATCGCTGGGTGGGCCCACCACGTTCTTACCTACCTTAGATCTCAAATCTAGCTTTGTTGTTGGAACTGACTTTAGTCTCGACGAAGACAGTAATATCTACTTTGTCTCAAAGTGTGACCATCGACAATTTGCTATGTCCGCCCCTTCTGATCTTATCATCATGAGGACCATTAAATCTCCCTTGACCGGACAGTACGGTAGCGTCGAAACATTTGCAGGAAATTGTACGGCCGGCACAACACCCGCTAAAGGTAAACGCCTCACCGAAATCCAAGTCCCAAAAACCCCGTATCCATCGCTCCTCAGTTTTGAGGTCTATAATCGCGGAGGCTCATTTTTTTACTCTACCTATGGCGGAGCTCCGATGCTCATTGCAGAAAATCAGGTGATCATCGAGCCACAGTCCATAAATTCGATGACCCAGATGCACTTTAATCACGCGAAAGGCGTCCTCTATGGGACGAATAAAAATGGCGCTTTAGTCTCCTATTCGCCTGCCAGTTTAAACGTCATTTCAGAACCGGTAAACCTTCCAGGATGTAATCTAGATGGTGTTAGCGCTACCCAGGCCTGCATTAAATTTGGATTTGGGTTTACCAGTAATGCAAATGGGACCATCTTTTTTGCAGATGGGGGCGGCGTCAATGCGCCCAGAGAACTTCGCGTTCGGTTTATCGACCCAACTAATAAGGTTCGCACCTTGCTGGGCAGCCTACCCTTTTTCGGAGAAGGCCTCGATAAAAATGTAATCCGAGGCGTGATGGCAGGCATTCACTTCAAGAAGGAGACGGACCCTAGTCTCGGTACCGCACCGTCTGGTCTATACTTTGTAAGCCCACTCGGAATGCTGCTCGGACGAATTGGTCCTGACGGAAAAATGAGCACTCAGATCGGGAGCCAGGCACCCATAAAAGCGGCTACGTTTGACGGCCTCGTGGCCAGTAATCAGCTGCCGCTTGGGGCACCCTACTACGAAATCGATATGGCCGGTTTAGCTTTTGATAAAAAGGGGCTGCCTTGGTTTCGCTCGCAAGCAAAGCTTCTTCACCTGAATGGCGATGGTAGGCTCTCTGAGGCAATCTCTGCAAACAGCTCGGTTAGTACTTTGTGGGAGGATTATCCAGAAACTTTGAGTGCAAAGGGTCTAAGGCTTTCTGTAAGAGCGACGAACGAAAATATTTCTCTGAGAGAGTCAGAGTTAAATAGCCCTGTCTCGGGTATATTTTTTCTAGGTGGGTATTCGGGCGAAGGTCGCGTAAATCAGCCGCCAAAACTTCGTATTGTTGACTTTCTCGCAGATAGAATTAAAACTCTAATGGGTGACGCGGACCGGGTGCCAGCAACATCTGCAGATACTTTGGCCCCTGGATCCTTACGCAACCTCTCCTTTGCTTCGGTCTGCATTGATAGGATGTGTAACTCCTATTATTCGGCCGCTGAAGATCGCCTTTATTTTTCGGACAGAAGTAATCAGCTGAGATACATATCAAATCCATCTGATCCTGGTAACTCGAGATTACAGACTCGGGCGACCGTGCCTGCTGGCAATGAAATCTTTAACTTTATCATTCATCCATCAGGTAAAGCCTTTTTCTATAACTCAGGAAATGGCTCACTTCGGTGCCATCCAATAGCCCCGGGTGCCGCCTCATGGTGTGACGATCGAGGACTAATGCCTCCGGCTGGCATGCGACCGCTCGTTGGTCAGATACCAAATCAATTTAGCTTCAAGGATGACACTCACCTA
>JAYVQZ010000086.1:0-2796 GCA_043776735.1 Deltaproteobacteria bacterium
TCGCTTTCCCAACTTGAAAGTGAAGTCCTTGGTTCTCGATTCCCGTGAAAGCTTCACGCCGACGGCTTGGCTGAAATGGCTGGAAAGCACGAGCGTTTGTTTTTATCTCGACGCGAGTCCTTTTGATTGGGGCACGCTGTTTTTGGAATCGGTGTACTGGAGAGTGCCTTCGATTTTCGACGAAAAGCACGCTGCGCTGGGAGAGCTACTTCCGGACTCGCCGCTTAATCTAAATCGTTTCTTGGTGGATTCCCCATCGGTTGAAACGCTTAAAGCGCGTACGGAAACCGCCCGCGCCGAGCTCGCAGCGAAAGGAATATTCGATCCCTTCTCTCTCGCCAATCAGTACGCCGGCATTTACGAAGCGCTTTTGCCTGTCGTGAATTAGAAATCCGATTACTAATAGCGGCTTTAACGCGCCGTCAGCGAGTGGGACGCTCTATACGGAAGCCGGCTAGTGATGGACGGGATACCCTTCAATCTCGCCATCCGCATGCACGAAGACTTCCCAAGTGATTCCCCGGACGCTACCGGAAAATTTCATGGTTCCATCGTGGGCTCTTGAATCCACCAAATTGCCGGGACGTGAAGCGACTTCAGTTAAGGCTTCAATTATCTGATCGCCCGTCCACCCTCTCGGAGCGAGGGTCACCGTTCGGGGTTTGCTCCAAATAGTCTTTCCGGGATTGGCGGGATCGGGAAGCCTGACTCGAAGCTCTTGAACCGTGATGGTTCCGTTGGGGTTTGTATAAAAATCACTCCAGCGGTAGTCATTTTGGTACTCCAGAATCGATGGGCTGTGTCCACCGACAAACTCGGTTGGAGAATCTTTTTTAGATTCTCCCCATAAGATTTTACGTTGCTTCTTATCTAGTGTGGCCTCGAGGTTAATAAGGTTCCTTTGGCGATTGGACAATTGCTGGAATGCTAGAATCGCCTTCTCCAGTTTAGGCGTCAGGTCTTCCAGGGTGGGTGTTCTTTTCGTTTCTTTCCACCCGACTTGAAGGCCCTCAATAAGTTCATCTGCTTGCCCAATGGATATTTTCTTAGTCCTTACAGCCTCCGTCAGCATGGCCCCTACTTTCGGAGGTAAATCTTTGATACGGCGTAATAAAGATTTGGCCTCAACCTCGGAATAGGTCCGAATACTCGGGTAGTCTAGGGTCCCGACGAGACCCTCATCCTCAAATTTTTCCGTCTTCTCAAAATCGATACGATTAGCGAGTTCCCTTTCTCTTGGAGTGCGAAACTTTGAGTTGTAGACGATTTCGTCCGCAATAATCCTTTGCCGAATTTGGTCCGGCGTTTTCCCGGACATGCTATTAGCCAAATTAAGCGCTTGAAACCAGGAAATGCGATTTTGGCTGTAGGCATTTTCAATTAAACTTCGTGCTTCCGCGGCGGCCTCGCTAGCCGAAGGCACCGCTGAACGGACGTTCTTCCTCAAGGCTCGAATCAATTCGCCTTCATGAAGGCCACGGGACGCCGAGCTGCTGGTTTCTCTGCCGTGCAAGAACTCAGAAATGTCATCCTTCTGAGCTTCTAGAATGTTTTTAAAATCGCGGCGGGCGACCTCTAAAAGAGCTTCGTCCACCGGATGTTCGGTCGCGTCCCAGTTTCTGGGACGAGGGGGCGTTGGAGACCGACGCGGACTTAAGGACACTCGAGCTTGGGGAATCTTTGAGTTTGCAACCGCAGCAGCGATATCTTTCGGATCCGCACGAAGGATGCTAAGCACATCACTTTCACTAAATCCATTTTCCTTCAAAAACTTTTCTAGTTCGGTGCGAGATTCTAGGGCAAGCCTTACCTCTTCGTCCCCGACCTTGAGAGAGCGCGTTAGTTTTTCCACCGTTACGTTCACATCGGATTCAGGTATTAGGTGCAAAAGAGAAAAATCGGTCTCTTTCAACCCCGCCAGGGCGGTGGCCAAATCCTTCGCATTTGAATTAACCAACTTTTCTACGACCTCAGGTCTTATTTTTTGTTGATTCAGAAATTGGCGGAATTTTTTGTTGTTGCTCATCACTTGATTGGCGACATCGTTCGTCAAACCGAACCGCTTCTGAAGACTTTCTCTAATCTGAGCCCGCTGGTCCTTGGAAAGGGCGTCAATTCCGGAAAGAGGCTTGGCAGGGATCGGGTCGCCGGCGTGTCCATTACGAACTAAAGATTTTGCCTGCGCTTCGCTGAAAACGGGAGCTCCGGTTTCGGGATCAACGGCTCGAAGTCTGCGCATCTTCTGGGCGAGCTGCCGGTTCGTATAATTCGTAGTTCCATCTGGATTTATGCCCGCTTCACCACCCTCTCTTCCTGGCTCCCCGCGGCCAATTTCATGGGCCTCTTGCAAAGCGGTTTTTTGTTTCTCGGAAAGTCCTCCCGGTAAGGCAAGGTCTTTAGCTGCCGCTGCAAATCTTCCTTCTATCTTTCCTATCTCTCCATAAACCTTCTTTGTTTTTAAGTAGCCCGTTCTTAAGTCAAAGGCGCCCTTGGCCGCCAGAGCCGCGTTCGCAGTAAAGTCCGCCGCTTCTTTCATCATCTGCGTTCTTAACTCATAGGCGCGTTCTGTATCGCCGGCTGCTTCCGCCTCGGAAATTTCAGCTCTTAATTTCGCCAAATGGGAACCGGCGTCGTATAAACCGCCCAGCCCTTCAACACCAAAATAGGCTCCAACGCCTAGGTGGGTGACGGAGTTTCCAAGTTCTGTCGCTTTACGGGCTGCCTCAGATCCGGCTGCTAACCCCCGATACCTAGTGATGGCCGCACCAGCGGCATGTCCAACTAGTCCTGAACCAG
>JAYVQZ010000087.1:0-2795 GCA_043776735.1 Deltaproteobacteria bacterium
CCAAATCAAACCAAAGATAAATGCCATGGCCGGCGCGATCACTAAAAGCGCAGACAGTTCAGGAGTGCTCATTAGTTGCCGATGTCCTTGTGTTGAAACGAAATTAAACCCACGATAAGGAAAAAAGAGATTGTGCACAGGCCGTAAGCAATTACTAAAAAAAACTCCTGTCCGGAAAGTCCAACGCCATAGGCCGCTAAGTTTTTTAAATTGAAGACATCTAGCTCCGGCAGCAACGGACGAACTAGTCGCCAGAGGGTGGTTGAAGAACCCGCCAGTTCCCTTGTGACAGGCTCCCGAAAGTGGCTAAGACCGAACAATCCCAATGTGGAGACAGCGGTGAGTACGGCCCCGGAGTTAATCGCAAAAAAATAGGTCATTGCGGTGACGATTAATGATTCAACAAAGATTAAGATGCCGGCTTGGACAATCGGGCCGAGGTGGAGAGAAACCTCAAAGCGGCTTCGAATTAATAGAGCCAGGGCAATCAT
The DNA here is from genome assembly GCA_043776735.1 of Deltaproteobacteria bacterium. GTDB lineage: Bacteria > Bdellovibrionota > FAC87 > UBA2466 > UBA2466 > JBGSST01. Next base: position 492 of record JAYVQZ010000087.1, read on the forward strand.
CGCTGTAACAACAAACCCTTGAACGAATGCCTGTCCGACGAATTTACCAAGCAGAAAAGCGGCACGAGAGACTGGTTTGGAAAGAACCAAATAAACGGAACCCACCTTAAACTCCCGGTGAAAAAGGCTAATTCCAATAAAGAGTGCGAAGAGAACAATGGAAAGGTGGGTGGTGCCCAGCATGAAGTCGAGGGTTAGCTTGGCTTGCTCCGTATAGGTAAGGGTCGCCAGTAGCGCGCTCATCCCCAGCGATGCTGCCGAGAAGAAAAGTAAAAGGTGGAAAAAACGTTCTGATATCAATTCCTCAACTGTAGCGACGGAAATCCAGAAAATACCTTTCATTTGAGACCCTCCTTCTCCAGGTAGCAATCCCCTAGATTAGAAAATAAAGCCCTCTCTAAAGATAGCTTTTCCGAGGAGACCTCTATGATTTCGTCGCCGGACTTTTGGGCTTCGTGGAGGCATTTTTCAAGCGCAGAGACATCGTTCACTCGCATTTGCATGCCCATAGGACAGGGCACCGCGCCCCATTCCTTTTCCCAAAGGTTCTGCCGTTCGGCGTTGATACCGCGGATGGTGACCTGAAAGGCACGCGTGGGAGAGGTGAGCACATCGGTCATGGCTCCATACTTTTCCAACCGACCTTTTCTTAAAAGAGCAATGTGGGTGCAAAGGTTTTCGGCGTCACTGAGAATGTGAGTGCTCAATAGTATAGTCGCCAGGGGGAGGCGCTCATGAACCTGACGGATAAGTTCTCTGACTTCGATTCTCCCTAATGGGTCCAGACCGCTCATTGGTTCATCAAAAATTAAGAGTGAGGGCTCATTGAGTAGCGCTTGGGCAATGGCTAAGCGCTGCCCCATTCCCTTGCTAAAACCTCGAACTTTTTCCTTTGAGGCGTGGGTTAGCCCCACAAGCTCTAAGAGTTCCGACGTTTTTTTTCGTACGGATTTTTCGTCTAAATTCAAAAGCCTTCCATAGAATTTTAAGGCCTGTTCTGCATTGAAAAAGCCGGGGAAGCGCGGGTTTTCAGGGAGGTATCCGATGTGACGTCGCGACTTAGTGCTAAGTGGCTCTCCCTGAATCAGTATATGGCCTTCAGAAGGCTTTAAAAATCCGAGAAGTAACTTAAAAGTGGTGGATTTTCCAGAGCCGTTGGGTCCAAGTAGTCCTAAGACCTGGCCGGGATCGGCTGATAAAGAGAGCTTTTCCACGCCTACTTTTTTTTTCAAAAAAGAAAGGCGATAGAGTTTCGTCACATCTAATAGTGAGAGTGCTTCTGTTGTCATGATTTAGGTCGTCGAATGCCAAGCGACTCCAACTCTTTTTCAGTGGAGGGATTGCCGGGTCGAATTTTTCTATCGTTCAAATCATATCGAAACTCCAAGGGCTCGGCTAGCACGCGTGCAAGGGGGCTGTCTGTTGGTTCCTCGGTTTCAAACGGAGACGCCGGGGCTCTGTTTTTTGAGGGAACGGTTTCTCGTAATTCGTTAAGTGAGCCAGGGGGCCTGTGAAAACGGGTTTGAAAGTCCGCCATTCGGGTTTCTAAAGAGAGAAGTTCCAACCGATAGCGCAGAGAGCGTATTCGTTGGAGGAGCCTAATTCGTCCTTCTCCCTTGCTGACTGCTGGGTAGAGATGCACGGCTAGCATTAGGGCATGGGACAGTGCATTAGTCTCACTAAGAAGCCTAACTCCCAGAGAACTCAGCCAGGGCGGGGCCCCCTCTAGGCTGGCTGCCGTTAAGATGCTTTTTGCGGCCTCCGGATAATCATTCATTTCTGCAAAAAGGTGATGCCCCAGTAAGTAATGGGTTTTCCACAGTCTAGGGCGAAGGAGAGTCCACTTTTCAAGGAGTTCTTTTGCCCCTTGTTTATCTTGTCGAAACACGGAAAGAAAAGAGGCTCCAAAAGAGTAGGCGCTCTCAAAGTTTCTATCGAGTTGGACGATGGAGCGTAGCTGTGAATATTCCCAGCTTAGCTTTCCTTCAGGAATGGCTTCGGTGCTGGCGTTTTGAAGTAGCCCTACCCAAATGAGACCGGCAATCCATTGATCGAAGCCGAAGCTGAATGTTTTTGCGCTCTGCGAAAACTGAATCGCGTCGATGGTGTTTAAAGAGGGGCGGCGGTTTGAGAGTTCAAAAAACCGGCTCTCTAGCGACGATTTAGCAAAAAGAGACAGTAAAAGAAGAACAACATACCAAAGGTAAGGGTGCTTCGGATTCATTAAGGTTAATTTTAAGGTGTAATAGAGATTTAGAGGAGTCTTAATGGAAGAGTGAGGAGGGAACAACAAGCCCAAACCTT
>JAYVQZ010000088.1:0-2788 GCA_043776735.1 Deltaproteobacteria bacterium
AAAATTGCCTAGGGGGCCCCTGTGGTTGCGCTGTTTAAAGTGAAATACACCTATTTATTAGCAGTTTGTCTCTCGCTCGTTGCTCTGAACCTTAATTCCTTTGCCGCCGACCCCCAGGTCACTCCCCGCGCAACGCGGGTAGACAAGGCTCCGGCCAAAAAGGAAACCCTCCTACCGCCCCTGCGAATCGTTAACAAACCCAAGGAATCCGTTGAGGACGCCTTTGGAACGATGTTTGTAAGCAATCCCGTGGTGACCTCGTTTCCTGGCCGCATCGTTTCTGGAAAAGACATTACTGAGTTCGAGTTGGCCGTTTTAAAAGCCATTATGGATGGCAGCAAAGGCGCCCAGTTTCAATTTGACCCTAAGGTCCCCACAAAACGACGATTTCTCATCAATAAGCGCTACCACCCGGGCGATCTAAGAATTTTGGACGTTTATAAAAGGGCGCTGGACGAAGGGTACGACACCATCGGACAGATATCGCATTTAGATGATGCGTTAGATGTAAAATTCAACCCAGGAGAAAAGTTTCAGAAATCTTTGACTACACAGACCGTTACGCCGAAATCGAATGAAAACGGACAGGTGATCCAGGCCCTACTTGATATGAAGTTTGGCTGGGCCACCGGCGGAAAGCTGCCCAAACATTTCGTTGCTGGTCCGCCGCCTACGAACCGAGAAGTCATTGGTGTCGACGGGCGCGTGGCTTTGATGCATGAAAAGGCTTGGATCATTGGCGAGCTTAATGCCGATGGCACGGTATCGCGGGCTTTTGCTATCAAAGGAACGGCCAACGAAGTTCCTCATAAGGGCGCCGGTACTGCGGCAAATGAAAGCACCCGATACAACCGTGCCTTTACCGTAAGAGACGCTGACTTTGCCAAATACATTGCCGAAGTGGCGCTTGATAATGCCCGCGGGTATTCCAACGGGCAACAGATTGACCAGTTAGCCAATAAAGATCGCCTGCAAATCCGCTATAAAGATGGAATTTTGGAGCAGGGCTACACCCACAACAAACACAACATGAACGCGCGCGATGCCGCCCTAATGTTGCTGTCCATAAAACAGGTGCAGGACCCTAAAACCAAAGTAGTGGAAAAAGTAGACCAGGCTTGGGTAGATAAGCAGTTCGATCGCGACGTTGCGGGTGCCTACAAAGAATATTCCGACCCGTTTTATGGAGTGGCTGGCTGGGTGCCCTCCACTGGTTTTGATAGCGATTTTGTAGAAACCTACTCCCCAGGCCACCGCATCGAACAGCAGATGATTCAAGACAATCCAAAATTTATGATGAGGAGACTCGTCGACAATCAATTCATCGACCCGGCCGGCTTTGGTCTAGTCACGGCCACACAGGGAATCAGCGTTCGTCGCCCGATGGGCGGAACGGTTCGAGGATGGTCTGCCAAGGAAGCCGCCCAGGTAAAGGTATGGGTCTATCAGCGTTGGGTAGGGACTCAGGTTGAGTTGGAAGGCGCCCCAGTGAATGTTTACCTCCAACACGACAAGACTGGCGGGAAGCAGGGAATTTCCGCAGCAGGTAAGCCTCTAGCCATTTTGCGAACTGGAAGTTTCAATCGAAGCAATGCGGAGTTGAACGCTGAGGATCAGCTTTTGTTTATTGGCTCCCCTTCAAGCTGGCTCTATCAGGGCATTCAAGAGAGCGTGGAGTACATTGTAAAAAACGAGCCTCAATACGCGATCCCGTATATGGACGCGCTCCAAAGAGATCTCTACGCCCATATCACGGGGCGATCACCACAACAGCTCCCGCTTCTTACCTCCAGAAAAATTGCCGAGATGGTTAGTTACGGAGAGATGGATAAGGCTTACCCGCTGCTCATGGCAGTGGCGGTTGAAGAACCATACCTTACGAAGAAGATGCCCTTGGACGAAAGAAAAAAACAGGTCGACCGGCTCTTTGCTTTCTTTCGATGGCACTTTGAAAATTATAAAGATCTTTACGGAGCGCGCGGCCAGGGAGGGCAGCCCGCCAAGTCGGCCAGTTTCTATCTGAGAAAAAACGTCGATCCGCAGTTGATTTTAGCTAATCCCACCATGGGCTCTTCTAAAAAAGCGTGGGCCCTCAGAGACGCACTGTGGGCACCGGGCCTGGATAAGGACGCCATAGAGCAACGCGCCGCTGAAGTTTGGAAGCTATTAGAAATTCCAGGCGACATGCCAGCGAAAGACGCCCTCGAAAAAAATCAAGGCGAACAATAAGAGATTGCCGCGTTAAGGTTACAACGACAGCAGTAACGTAAAATCGTCCAGACATGAGGCGCGCACAGGAAACGCGATTGCGCCGAAGACTCCCGGGTTTTTTTTCAGCGCGTCGCGTATTACATCAACTTGTTTTATCCGAACGGCCCCGACTTTTTCGCGGTACTCCTTAACTAGCGCGTCGTATTGCTTTCGCGGCCGCTTTGGAGTTTTTGAATCCAGCTCATGGGGCTTAAACGATTGGTACGCCGACTTTTCTTTCCAATGATTGTCGTCGTAGGCATCGAGTAACGGCCCGTCTAACGCATAGTGAAGCGCCGGGATCTTCGCCTTTGCTAAATCTCCCTCGAAATACTCTGTGGTCACTCCCATGGCAAAAACTGAAATGAGGTTTTTATGGCCGCGCTCTGCCAAATAATTTGAAATTACTTTGTGCGCCAGAATTAGCGTTTCGCCGGTATCGTAGTAATCGATAAGCACCAACTCCCGCCCCGATTTCAAAAGTTTCTCAGGGAAAAACCGATCGAGGTGGGCATGCAAACGGGCCTTGGTCACGGCA
>JAYVQZ010000089.1:0-10843 GCA_043776735.1 Deltaproteobacteria bacterium
GCCACCGCTTGGAACGTCTTCGGAAATAAATTACATCGAACAAACACCTTTCATTAGAAAGTAAATCACCCCCCCTTAGAGACATGCGGCCAAGGCAGTGTCTAAAGACGAGCAGCGGCGCACCGAATATATTTATGAGATTGCGAGCGTCGAGCAACACTGACACAAGGCAGCTATTTTACGTCGACAAGATAAGACTTGGTTTGGATACAGTGGGATAGCCGCCCGTGAGAGTCGGCAGATCCAAGGCTGGCAGTATCGGTAAAAACGATCCGAAAACACTTATCAAAGAGACCGTCTAAAACGACTAAACACTTGTTTTCACCCTTACATCCTTCGATTAGGATACGTCTCTCTAAACAATGGGTAAGCACCGCGCGATCGGCGCCTTTAAAAATATTCGTCGAATCCCCAATGGCAAGGCGGGGACAGCTATCCATGGCACTTCGCATTTCCGAAACGCATGGTTCCTTGCCTTCACACGCCTGTGCGACGATTTTTTTTGCCGTGTTTCGCGTAGTAATGAGAAGTGCCCAAAGCCTAACTTCCTTGGGAAATGCCAAATAGAGTCCGCCGAACATTAAGAAAAAGAGGAGCATAGGCAGTACTATTCTCTTCATCGTAACCTCTTAGATTTAAGTGCGGAGCTTGATCTTTTTGGCCAAATACAGGCAGCAAAGGGTTGCGCCACAGGCAAAAATTCCCACACGTCCAAAGCCATGGATGGGGCCATTGCCCGCCTCATTTAAAAAAATTCCAGCAATGCCTGCAGCAAGTCCTGCAGCCCCTTGTTGGATCGAAGCGTTAATGCTCATAAAGCCGCCTCGTTGCGAAGGAATGGTACTGCCGGCGATGAGTGCCATGGCGGGCACGAATCTTCCTGACACAAAGATCATAAACAGAGTTGACGTGCACAAGGCCAGCACCAATGGCATTGGTGGAAGATTTGTCGTAATCAAAATGGGGATCAAAGAACAGATCGCCAGAATATAAAAAACCCTATGTTTCCCATAAATATCGGCCAGCCGCCCAAACCACTGTGAAGTGAAAAAAGTAAAACATCCTCCGCAGAGGTAAAGAAATGGTAACTGGGCTTCCGTTAGTCCCACGTTTCTCACCATGTACTGACTAAGAAAAGGAATCACGCTGAAGCCAGCAAGCATGATCATTGTCGTCAGGGAAAAAGCACGAAGGTGGTTTGCTTCTGAAAGGATCGCCCGCATCTCCTGGAGGGGGCTTTTCTTTTTGGCTTCAGCCAAATGGGAAGTTAAGGACGGCATGATCCGCAGTCCCACTAGAAAAACAAGGGATCCCATAATAGCCAATCCCACAAACGGGGCATGCCAGGACAATCGAGTGGCAAAGTAAAGCCCCAAGGGAACACCAACTATGGAGGCCACCGAAAACGACGCCATTACGGTTCCTAGAGCCCGGCCTCGTCGCGCTGACGGAATAGTGTCGCCAATAATAGCGAAGACAAGACCTCCGGCCACACCGCCAAACGCTCCTGCCACAATCCGAGCGCCAATGAGCAAAGCAAAGGTGGGCGCTAGTGCGCATAACGAAGTTCCTACGATGAAACCGGCATAGAAAAAGAGCAACGCAGTCTTACGATCGAAACGATCAATAAAGAGCGAACTCACGATACCCGAAAACGCTGCGCTGAAGGTGTAGCTGCTGACTATAAAAGAAAATTGCTGCGTGTTAATTTGGAAGACCCGCGTTAATTGCGGCCCAAGCGGCATCATGATCACAAAATCCATAATGTGCGTGAAGTTAATACTGGCGAGCACCGCAATGAGAATCCATTCCTGACGCACCGACAAATGGCCGGCCGAGGCAGATGCAGGATCTTTATCCTCGAGGAGAATATCGTGGGAGTGTGCCATGAAGGGGCAATGATATCAGACGGCGTTGAGGTATTTTCGGAGTTTTTCTATGGCTTCAAAAATTTGTTCATTCTTTACCGTTAGAGATAATCGGAAAAAGCCTTCCCCGGCCTCTCCAAAACCGATTCCCGGTGTTACTACTAGCCCTTGGCTGGCAATGAGCTCTTTAGTGAACGCCATTGAGGATTTTCCTTTGGGTACCTTTGCCCAAATAAAAAACGTGGCCTCTGGAGAAAAGTATTCAATTCCCAGTTCCCGGAGACCTTTGAGTGCGATTTCGCGCCTGGTACGGTAGAGATCTCTTACTTGAGGAACAAGCGATTCATAATTCTTTAGCGCGAAGGAGGCTGCCTCTTGCACAGCTAATAGCGGTCCAGAATCCACATTCGTCTTTACCCGCAACAGTCCGGCGACGAGTGCAGGGTTTCCTACGGCAAAGCCAATGCGCCAACCAGTCATATTGAACGTCTTGGAGAAAGAGTGGAACTCAATGCCAATTTCTTTGGCTCCCGAAATTTCCATCAAGCTGACGGGCGGCTTGCCGAAGTAGATTTCACTATACGCATTGTCGTAGCCCAAGATCACCTTATGTCGTTTTGCCAATGCCACAATGTCACTGAGCAGTTCCTTTGAACAGACAGCCGACGTCGGATTAGAAGGGAAATTAAGCAGCAAGTATTTGGGCTGATGCTGAATCATGAGCCGTTCGAGCTCGGTGACCTCAGGAAGAAAACTGTGCTGCGCTTTTAGCGGTACCGGAATGGGCACCGCACCCGCAAGCAGGATCGAAGTGGCAAAGATGGGGTATCCAGGCGAGGGAACCAGACAACGATCGCCGGGATTACAAAACGCCAATGGGAAATGGGCCAAACCCTCTTTGGACCCAATTAACGCCATAATTTCGTTCTCAGGATTGAGCGCTACGTTGAAGCGGCTTTGAAACCATTCGCTGACCGATTTGCGAAAAGCGAGCGTGCCTTCGTACGGCGAATAGCCGTGATTTTCCGGCTTTTGGCTCGCCTGGTGAAGCGCTTCTAAAATAGAGGGAGGAGTCGGAAGATCGGGATCTCCAATGGCAAGGCTCAACAACTTCACTCCGCGTTTCTCGGCCTCCGCCTTAATGGCGTTGATCTCGCTAAAAATATAGGGAGGAAGGCTTTGGAGACGATCGGACTGGGTGAAAAGTGAACTCATCAATACCTCGCGGTCAAACTAGGTCATCCAGGGAAAATAATCCAGGCTCTTTCTTTTTCACAAGTTGCAGTGCTGCCTGCAGGGCTCCCTTGGCAAATACTGAGCGATTCCACACCCTGTGTTCGAGTCGTAACTCTTCGTCTTCGCCCACAAATCTAACGATGTGTTCTCCCGGAGAACCGCCAGCACGAACCGAAAGGGTTTGAGGGGCCTTGCCCGCTTTCTCTTTTAGAATAGCTTCTAGCGAAAGGGCGCTGCCACTAGGAGCGTCGACCTTTTTCGTGTGATGAGTCTCCTCGAGCACCACATCGAACCCAGAGGGGGCACCCAAACGAAGGCATTTGCGTAACCAGGCCATACCAGGACTAAGATTGGGGGCAAGACAGACGGGAAATTTCTCCGCATAGGCGGAAATTATTTTTTGCTCGTCGTCGGTAAAGCCGGTCGTTCCAATAACCACCGGGCCTTTAACCTCATTTAAAAGAGTGAGCGTTCCTGCCGGACGGCTAAAATCGATCCATACGTGCAGGGGCTCCCGCGCGGGATCGGTGGGCCTTCGGACTTCAAGTCCTTCTACTGAGCCCAAGGTCCCCGAAAAAGAGACCGCATCCACCAGCTCCAGATGATCTTGAAAGAGGGTGTAGCCATCCCGAAGAAGAAAAGCCAACTCTTGGCCCATTCGCCCCGAGGCGCCCCAAAGGCCTACCTTGCATATCATGGCAAGGCCTCGATCGTTTTCAGCGCCGCACGGATTATCGTTTCGGTATCCGATCCGACGGGCACCAGCGGAAGTCTCAAACTGCCATCCCCAAAGCCCATCAGCTCAAGCGCTTTTTTCACGGGGGCAGGATTGGTCTCTTTAAACATAGCTTTGATGAGGGGGAGCAAGGTCCTTTGAATGGCAAAAGCAGCGGGCCAATTACCCTGTTCAAATGCTTTTCCCAAGGCCACAAACGCCCGCGGTGCCACATTGGCGGTTGCCGATATAATCCCTGTTCCGCCGAGCGCCATGATTGTCGCCATGGCGTCGTCATCTCCTGCCAGTAGGGCTTTGTTTTTAAAGTGCGGTTGGGTTGAAAGACTAAGCCAATGGTTATGATTTCCGCTCGCCTCTTTTAATCCCACCACATTGGGAAGGGCCATGATCTCGCTGGTGGTCTCTGGAGAGAGGAACACGTTGGTCCTTCCCGGAACGTGGTAAGCCACGATCGGTAATGGAGATCTCTCGGAGAGAAAACGATAGTGCGCCACCACTCCGGCTGGCGTAGGGCGATTGTAATAAGGGGTGACGACCAATGCTGCATCACACCCCAGGCTCTTGGCATGAATTAAGTATTCAAGAGCCGTTGCCGTGTGGTTGCTTCCGCAGCCTGCCAGAACGGGAAGCTTTCGAGTCTTAGCAAAACTCACCGTGGCGGTTAAAAGAAGCTCTCGTTCTTTCAAGCTAAGCACGGCGGCTTCCCCCGTAGTTCCACAAGGAACAAAACCAGCAATCCCCGCGTCAGCAAGAAAAGCAAGGTGGCGTTCGTAGCTCTCTAAATCGAGTGATTCCGATTTTACGAAGGGGGTGAAGTTTGCAACGTACACGCCTGAAAGTTTCATCCTTTTCCCTTCTTACTTCCAAAAAGTTCAGGCCTAACAAAGTTAGGCTCTGGTGATTCAATTTCACCGTCAAATACATAACTGGCTTCGCCTCTTAGTAGCACCATCTTAGAAATAGGGCTAACGTCCACTACGAGATCTCCTCCTGGAACATCCACTTCGATGGGAAAATCCTGAAGGTACTGCTCGGTAAACACCACCGCCGCTGCCGTAGCGCCAGTGCCACACGCAAACGTCTGTTCTTCCACGCCGCGCTCAAACGTGGTTGACGTGATTTTATTAGACGTAAGCCGCTGATAAAAAGTGATGTTGCTGCCTTCCGGTCCAAAGGCTGGATGTTTTACTAAGAGTCGCCCGACAGAAGAAATCGGATAGGAGGAGAGATCTTTTACCTCAATGACCGCGTGCGGAACTCCTGTGTTCAGACAAAGAGCCTGAAATACATTTTTCTCACTGGAGACGATCTTTTCCTGATACTGAAATCCGCCGTCCGGCATTTTAAACAGGGCTACTTCGGCGTTGCCGTCAGGGAGCATTTTTCCTTTAATGATTCCCGCCTGGGTTTCTAGGGAAAGGACTTTTCCCACATTGAAATATTTTTCGGAAACAAAACGCATTACACAACGGGCAGCATTTCCGCACATCTCGGCGTTGCTACCATCCGAATTAAAAAAATCCCAGGCAACATCAGCTCCAATCTCGCTTTGGCGCAAGAAAACGATACCATCCGCTCCAATGCCAAAGTGCCGATCGCACAGTCCCAGTATTTCATTTTTGGTGAAAGAGGGGCGGTTATTGAGCTTGAGGTTATCGACAAGAATAAAGTCGTTTCCACATCCGTGCATCTTTACAATCTGTAACTTCACCTAGGGCCTCTGCTTTCTGCAGGCAGGAAACGAGATTGGGGGGCTTGCGCTGGTGGCTTCTCTGCGGCCTGTTGGGTCTTTTCCTGGGAGGCTTGCCAATCTACGTAGGAGATAAGGTCGGTCTTAACCCCGCAGCTAGTCCCGAGGGCCAACAAGGCCAAGCTTGCCCCAAAAGCGATAGTCCAAGCTTTCGTCATCGTCCTAGCTCCCTAAGAGTGTCAGCAATGACGCCCGCGCCAAAAAGAGCATCTTCTTGGCTGATCATAAGAGGTGGGGCAATTCGAATCACATGATCATGGGTCTCTTTGCAAAGAACCCCTTTTTTTACCATCGCTTCGCAATACCTACGAGCACCGCCGGCTTTGGGATCCAATTCGATCCCGATTAGAGCGCCTAGTCCGCGGATCTCTTTTACATGGGGGAGATCCCCTTTCGATAACCCACTTCGAATCCACTGCCCTAGAAGTAAGGATCTGTCCGAAAACTTTTCTTCGCTGAGTACTTTAATCGCCGCACGGCCAACGGCACAGGCTAAGGGGTTTCCCCCAAACGTCGAGCCATGTTCCCCAGGTTGGAGCACTTCCATGACGGAAAGATTTCCGACAACCGCCGACAGAGGCAATAGTCCACCCCCTAGGGATTTTCCAAGGATGAGGAGATCGGGTTTGATGCCTTCGTATTGAAAGCAGAAGTTTTTGCCCGTGCGTCCAAGTCCGGTCTGTATTTCATCGAGAATCAATAAGACGCCCTTGCGATCGCAAATCTCTCGTACCTTTTTGAGGTAGCCCGTTTCAGGCACGAGAATGCCCGCTTCGGCTTGGATGGGTTCGAGCAAGACCGCAGCGGTATCCTTGTCGATTGCCGCCTCGATCGCTTTGGCATCGCCAAAGGGAACTTCGACAAATCCCGGAGTAAAAGGCCCAAAACCATCCCGGTAGGCGGCTTCGGAAGAGAACGAGACTATAGAAATAGTTCGGCCGTGAAAGTTGTTCGCCGCGGTAATGATCTTGGCGTTTCCTGCGCCGATGCCTTTTTTGGTGTATCCCCATTTACGAGCGATCTTGAGTGCACTCTCCACGGCTTCAGAGCCGCTATTCATCGTGAGAACCATCTGCAGACCACAGAACTGGGCCAATTCTTCGGAAAATAAGGACAGCTCTTCGGCGTGAAACGCTCGAGAGCAGACGGCAAGCTTATCTACTTGGGTTTTTAACACGGCCACCAGACGAGGGTGTTGATGACCAAAGTTGAGTGCTGAATAACAGGAAAGGAAATCAAGGTATTCCTTCCCTTCCACATCCCAAACTCTGGCCCCTTGCGCTCTTTGAAGGACGATGGGGAGCGGATGATAGTTATGGGTGCCGAACGTTTCGACTTTTTGGATGAGTTCCTGGGATCGCGACATTGCGGGAGACTAGCGCAAAGTGGTGAGAAACGGTATAGCACCCGCGTGGGCTTTTATCTGGAACTCAATCGGGACCCCAAATCCTCGGAATACCGAGAAGACTTTGTTCCTTTCGTCTATCTTGGACTCGTCGGTTTTAGTTTTCTAGCGTTATTGGGTATGGGACTTGCGGCGCATACTTTACTTGCTCAACTCGCAAGCCGGGGCTCCTCCTTTTGGGATAAGTTTTTAGTCTATTCCCCGCTAGCTTGTTTACCGGTTCTTTTATTGCTGGGTATTAAGTTGGCCGGAATGAGAAAGTTCCTGCGATTTGACGGCAATACGCTAACCCGTGGCTTTCGTCTTTGGGGGCGTCCCGTGTTGGTTACCAAGCTGGCTCGGCAAGAAATTGCCGAGCTCCTCTTAGAGAATCATCGCCCGAAGTCCAATCTAGCGCCGCGCCATCACGATAACCCCGCCTACTACGTCCGTGGCCATTGGCGTCTGATGGCAAAAACGAAAAACGGGGCCACGATCTGCTTAGATCGGCACACCGAGCGCGAGGCCCTAATTCCGTTATATGAAGATTCCTCTACTTGGCTCTTGGGGCCTCAACCCATTTAGGTATCGTTCTGTTTTCTCAAAGGAAACCGGCCTTTTGTCGGTCGTCTAATCCGTGAAACTGCTAAGCCCTCAAATCCCTTGGGCCTTTGCTGAACGCTCGGTATACAGGCTTGTATACACCCCTGACAGGGAACTTAAGTAATCGAAATTTATAAGTTAAATGAATTATGAAGGCATCTCGTCTATTCCTTCAACGAATTACACAATTGGGAGGCCTGTTGGCACGTTCAGCGGCTGGACTCAGGGTTGCACTACTATCGGGCAAGCAATCAACGGTAAGCCTCATCTCCAGTTACCCCTAATTAGCACGGCTGAATTTCAAACCAGAAAGGCGGAAGCAAATGTTTTGGGAATCAAAAGTTTCAACTGTCTTCCTAGCCGCCCAGGCCTTTCTTGTTGTCGCTGGTATTGGTCACAATCAAAGCCTATTAAACAACTACGAGACTCACCGTAACCAATCTTTCTTTCGTGACTTAGCCACCCGTACTGGAATGGCCGAAGAGCTGCTTTTGCCCGGTGATAATCACCCGGCTCCCAAAGCAGAGATGAATAGTCCAATTTTTTCCCGCAACCGCGTTCAGCGAATTGTGTTCGATCAATGGCGGGGAAAAGGCAAAGAGCAGGTAGCAGAGACGGTTCAGGCTCTTTTTGAAGAGGCCGCTCGCTTTGGTTTTGACCCCTACTTTCTACTAGCCGTTATCGAGCGGGAAAGCCGATTTAACCCCAATGCAAAAGGGCAACACGGAGAGATTGGTCTGATGCAGATTAAGCCTGATACCGCAGAGTGGATCTCGGAGCGCTATGGGTTTCCTTGGCAAGGTGCCCAAACCCTTTACCAGCCTGCCCACAACATCCGTTTGGCAGCCGCCTATTTTGATTTCTTGCGCCGTAGCTTTCGGCAAAATGGACTCCACTACCTCTCCGCCTACAACATGGGCCCGAGGCGAACCCGGCAAGTATTACGGGACAAGAATAACCGTAGCTTCTATGCTGATGAGGTTATTGGAAATTACCTGAGAATCTACTCCCGCATGGATCAAACCAACGATAATGGCTAGTGCTGGCTAAAACCAAATTCCAAACTTAATTAGAAAAGCGTACGGTCGGCCTAACGGGTTGTCTTTTAGAACCGTGACGTATTTCACGCCCACGTCAAACTGAACCGATGACCTTCTAAAGAACTGATAACCGATTTGGGCTCCTAACGAAAAGCCCGTCGCGGTGCTCGGGGTAGGCGTAGGCCCAGCTAGGTGGCTGTAAGCGATGCCAAAATCCCCGGCGATATAAGGGGCATGATCGGTATCCAGAAGAAACCCCTGCACTCCTAAACCAATATTGGCCCAAAAAGCCCCGCTATTAAATGCCGTCTCGGCACTCATTTTAATGATCGCCTCGTTCAGATCCCAACCATAAGATCCCGAAACTAGATAACCTGCTCCGCTCACATTGAGGTTTCCAAAGAATGCCGGACCAATACCTAGGTACCACACCTGGCGTACCGCCCTTCGGCGTGGCTTAGTCACCTCTTCATAGGCGCTATCAACCACCTTGGATTTACTGGGTATGGGGAATGGTTCGTCGGCAAATAACGAGTGCGGGGACATTCCCAGCAGCAGGCCAAGAAGGGAACCAATCACGCCGCGGGAAGGGGAAAAGGTGAGAAAACGCATAAGAACTCCTAGAGATGGGCAATCTAAAAAGGGTAGGCCCGGGTTTGGGCTTAGGAAAGCAAAAAGGAGTGTGATATTCCCCCTGTCGAATGAAAAACACTAATACAAAGGTGCTTGCGTGAGTCGCAGAAATGACTCAAGCGGAAGGTGCGAGAACTGCTGGTTTCGCCATGCCCTGTGTGTTTGCGCTGAAATTCCTGAACTGAACCTTAAAACCCGACTTTCCATTGTGATGCATCACGCGGAATGGTCTTCCACGACCAATACGGGTCGGTTTGCTCTGCGTGCCTTGCCCAACAGCGAGATTCGTTTTCGAGGTTTGGCTGATGCCCCTGCCAACTTTGAATACCTAAGGGAGTCTCCAGGTCAGCTGCTACTACTGTACCCCGCCGACGGAGCAGTGACGTTAACGCCAGAATTTGTAGCTGGCCTTAAACGCCCCCTAACGCTAATTGTTCCAGACGGAACCTGGCGCCAGGCCAGCAAAGTCTATCGGCGTGAGCCAATCATTAATGAGCTGGCCATTCCTGTGGTGTTAGCTCAGACCAATCACTCTGATTACCTATTAAGGCGTTCTCCACGAGAAGGGGCCCTTTGCACCGTAGAAGCCATTGCTCACGCTATGGGGATCTTAGAAGGGCCAGAAGTGAGAGAGGCGCTACTGAAAATTTTCCAACTGGTAAACCATCGGGTTTTAGCAACGCGGAGTCCAGACTGGATTGAATCTACTATGAATTGGGCGAAGAAAGCGGGCCGGCTCCCGCCGACAGAATTTAGTTCCATTGATGAACTCAGAAAAAAGTTTCTCCCCAAAGGATATCGCCCGTAGGAAAGACATGAACGAACGTATTCAAAAAAACATCCCTGGATTAATTTACGATCCTTTTTTCGTAACCCGAGGCGATAAGGTTCAGATTCTTGCTTGGCTAAAAACACTCCATCCGTTGTGGGAAATGCGTTATGCCGCCAATCACCCTCCTCCTCCTGGAGACCAACAGCGCCGGCTTTTGCGGCCAGTTTATTGGTTGGGAAACTGGCAATTTGCCTGCTTAGGCTACTTTCACCCACCGCAGGGAACCCGCAATCGCTGCGTGAAAGCAGAACCTTACCCCCCCGTATTGCGCCATCTGGTGAACAAGGCCGAAAAGCTCACCAGGCGGACCTTTAGTCGTGCAGAGGTGCCCAAAGACTGGCGTTTGAATACCTGCCTCGTCAATTTCTACGGCGACCAGATAGACGGGGATAAGGCCGTTGATGCGGCGCGAGTGGGTGAGCATAAGGACTTTGAATTGGGTCCGGTCGCTTCTATTTCTCTTGGCGAGCGCGCCTTCTTCCAATTTGTGGAGAGCAGCAGTCGAAGACAATTAAAGAGCAACGTCGTCCACCAGATGTGGCTTGATGATTGTTCACTGCAGATTTTTGGCGGAAAAAAATGGAAAGAGAAATATTTCCACCGGATTCAGCGAGTGGACCGCAGGGACAAATGTAAGTTTGAGCTAAAGGTCGAAGGGTTTGAAACTCGCCGGATCAACTTTACGTTCCGTTACGTTCCCGAAGAATGCATCCACGCTATCTCACAGATTCCAAAAAAATCTCAGGCTGATATCGCCCCCT
>JAYVQZ010000090.1:0-10841 GCA_043776735.1 Deltaproteobacteria bacterium
GGGTCCATGGTGGTTTCCCAAAGCTGCTCAGGATTCATTTCGCCCAGTCCTTTATAACGCTGTACTTGCAACCCTTGCTGACCGAGAGAAACGACAAACGCCTTCACCATTTCGATGTCGCTAAATCTCTCTTTTCTACCGTCGGGGAAAGTTAGCTCAAAAGGAGGTTCGCCAAATTTTTGAAGGTTCTGCGTAATCTTTCTCATCTCAGCCAATTGAGTTGAGGTTAGAAAATCATAGGTAATTACGGTGTTAGTACGAAGGTTATGTCTCGTAGTAGTGCACGTGGCAGTAAAACCACCGTGTTCTTCATCCGGCGCGATCACATAAGAAAACTGAAACGCCGGAGATTTTTTCTGAAGCATCCGTCCGTAGGTTGTCAGCTCTTCTTCAAGCTTTGTCTTGTCTTTTAAAAGTTCAACATTCCAACTCTCTTTAAACGCGATCGTCCGAATCAAATCTGCGTCGGATTTTCTCGAAAAGAGGCGAAGGAGGTTATTGAATTGAGTCAATTTGCGAAAAATATTTCTAGCGGTATTTTTATCAACCTTAATTGAGTTAGCTAAAATATCGAATTCCTCAAGCGCCTGTCCGAGAATAAAGTCTTCAAATAGGGAGTCGTTGCGGAGATACCGCTCCACTTTTCCTTTTTTCACTTTATAGAGAGGTGGCTGAGCAATATAGAGATAACCCTTCTCGATGATCTCGGGCATCTGCCGATAGAAGAAAGTTAGCAACAAAGTTCTAATGTGGGCACCGTCCACGTCGGCATCGGTCATAATAACGATTTTGTGGTAACGGATTTTAGCGATATCGTATTCGCCGACACCAATTCCGGTACCCAACGCCGTAATAAGCGTCCGAATTTCCTGGAATTCGATCATCTTATCGAAACGAGCTTTCTCGACGTTTAAGATTTTTCCTTTTAGCGGCAGAATCGCCTGGTTTTTACGGTCCCTCGCTTGTTTTGCCGAGCCGCCTGCGGAATCACCCTCAACCAAATATAGTTCGCAAAGTGCGGGATCTTTTTCCTGACAGTCCGCCATCTTCCCAGGAAGGCCGCCTAGGTCTAGCGCAGATTTTCTTCGCGTAAGATCACGGGCTTTTCGAGCCGCAATACGCGCTCGTGCGCCATCAATGGCTTTGGCGGCAATCTTTTTCGCGATTCCCGGATTCTCGTCCAAGTAGATTGAAAAACGTTCATTCAAAAGGTTCTCTACCATTCCTTTAACTTCGGAATTGCCGAGCTTTGTCTTTGTCTGTCCTTCAAATTGTGGAGTCGGTATTTTTAAACTGATGACCGCAGTTAGACCTTCACGAATATCTTCACCGGTGAGACTCTCTTCAATGTCTTTTCCAAGGCCATTATTCTCAATGTACTTGTTCACACATTTAGTAAGTGCTGCTTTAAATCCGGCTAAATGGGTTCCGCCTTCAATCGTATTAATATTATTGGCAAAGGTGAAAACATTTTCTTTGTAGGCATCGTTCCACTGCATGGCGACTTCTAAGAGGATCCCGGTGGCCTCCGCGTAGAAATAAAGAACGTCATCGTGAATCTTTGTTTTTGCCCGATTGAGGTACTCAACAAAGGATTTTAGTCCGCCTTCGGAGTGAAATTCTTCACGCTGCTCAGTGCGCTCATCATAAATCTCAACTCGAATCCCTTTATTTAGAAACGAGAGTTCTCGAATTCGGCCAATCACCGTATCGAAGTTAAATTCGTGAACTTCAAATAGTTCCGTGTCAGGTTTAAACCGGATTTTTGTTCCTGTTTTCGGACTGACTCCAACTTCAGTAACTGAGGTAACCGGCTTTCCACGTTCGTATTTTTGGACAAAGACTTTGCCGTTACGCTTTACTTCAACTTGCAGCGTTTCCGACATGGCGTTCACAACAGAAACACCAACACCGTGAAGTCCGCCTGAAACTTTGTAAGTGGAATTATCGAATTTACCACCAGCGTGGAGTTTGGTGAGGACGACTTCAAGAGCTGATATCTTTTCGGTGGGATGGAGTTCTACGGGAATACCCCGGCCGTCGTCTTCGACGGTTACTGAGTTATCCACATGGATCGTCATTTTAATGACTTTGCAGTGTCCCGCCATCGCTTCATCGATGGAGTTATCTACAACTTCCCAAATAAGATGGTGAAGGCCACGCACACCGGTATCGCCGATGTACATTCCGGGTCGTTTCCGAACCGCTTCTAGCCCTTCTAGAACTTGAATGGAACCCGCGCCGTAATCGGCGGTATTAACGAGAGTCGCTTCGTTTTCTGGCATTCGCACTGCTCCCGAATCAGATTCTCATCGGCATGATGACACTGGTGTGATTCGCCCCTTGTGAAGAGCGAATTACTCCAGGATTTTGTTTTCCGCGCAGCTCGAGAAGAACTTTCTCCCCCTCGATAGTGGAGACTGCGTCGATGAGATAACGGGAATTGAAACCGATTTTCAACGGTTCCCCTTCGTACTCAACACTGATCTCTTCACTGGCATCGCCCAACTCTGGACTTTGAC
This sequence comes from Deltaproteobacteria bacterium, assembly GCA_043776735.1. Classification (GTDB taxonomy): domain Bacteria; phylum Bdellovibrionota; class FAC87; order UBA2466; family UBA2466; genus JBGSST01. Next base: position 2,523 of record JAYVQZ010000090.1, read on the forward strand.
TAGAAAGTTGTAACAGTCCCGGGCTTAAACTGAACGTAACACTACGTGATTTGTCAGATGACATCAAAGAAATTCGCTTGAGGGAAGCTAGAAACGATTCTCGGTCTAGCTGAATCGAATTTTGAGCATTTTCTGGAATAATACGTCGATAGTCAGCGTATTTTCCTTCGATAAGTCGCATGGAAATAAAAATATTTTCGCGCCGAACCAAAAGCATTTTCCCTTTTACGGAAACGAAAAAGTCCTCTTTTTCTTCCGCCAAAAGCCTTCGCAGTTCGTTTAGCCCTTTTCTAGGAACTATGATTCCATCCCCAAACAGGCCCCAGGCTTTTTCATCAAATATGGCCTGACTGTGATCGACCAAAGAGAGGCGATGGGCATCGGTGGCAACCATGCGAAAAACCTTCTTAGTCCCCGCCTCTTCCTTGACTTCTAGCGTCTCAAAGAAAACCCCGTTGAGGTGATAACGCGCCTCGTCTGACGACGCTGCGTATAACGTTTTCTCCAGCATCGAGATGATGGCAGTTCCATTCATCCGGACGAAACTTTGCTCATCTTCGAGGCTAAATCCTGGTATTTCAGGGAAATCTTCAGCCGGCATCCCTACGATGTTAAATACCGACCGATTTGCCTTCAATTCGAGCCTTGAGTTCTCTTTTGTCTGGATAGAGATGCTATCGGTCTCAGGAAGCTCACGAACAATATCTAAGAGGCTTCTAGCGCGTACGGTGAGGGCTCCAGGTTCTGTGACCTGAGCCTTAAGAATGCTTTGAATCCCCACTTCTAAGTCAGTGGCCGATACGGTGAGAACGCCTTCTTCCGCTTTAAGAAGAGCATTAGACAGAATAGGCATCGTTGTCCGTCGTTCGACAACGTTTTGTACCCTTTGCAACCCTAACAGCAGGTTTGTCTTTGAGATGACTAGTTTCATCCTCGGTCCTCGGTAGTATTCCTAATATTTCCTAAGAAAGTAGTGATACTAGATCTTATAGTAGTAGTAATTAGCATTGTTGATAAGTTGATAACTCAGTTAACCCTTTGTTTTAATTAACGGATGATCTGTGGATAAACCTGTGGATAGGGCTGTGGATAGATTTTGAAATCTGTGGATAAAAAGTTATCAACAAGTTATCAACACTCTATCAACAGGCTATCAACATAGTTATCAACAAGTTATCAACACTCCCTTTTCAGTCCCTAAACGACACCAGGTTATGTTGCCATTAATGTATGGCAGTATAGCGTAGTGCGATGTTTTTTACTTCTTCTCGCCCGGCTTTTTTTTGAGAAAAGTCATTTTCCTTTCCGGTTTTTTATTTACCGAAACAAACTTTCAATTTTGGAAATATGGTCGATGATTTCAGCGTCGGCTTTTTGAAGTTCTGCTATTTTACTCACCGCGTGCATCACCGTGGTGTGATCTTTTCCGCCCATGAACTTTCCAATTTCAGGAAAAGAAAGCAGCAGGTGTTTGCGAAGCAAATACATGCAGACCTGCCTGGGCACCGTCATTTTACGCGTGCGTTTTTCTGATTTTAAATCTGACGTTCGCAAACCAAATTGAAGCGCTACCATTTTCAAAATTCCATCAGCTGAAAGCGTGTGCTTCGTGCGGGGAATGATGTCTTTTAAAACCATCTGGCAAAGTTCAATGGAAATCGGTACCGATGTTAGCGAAGCGTACGCTTGCAACCGGTGTAAAGACCCTTCGAGCTCTCGAATGTTTGTGGTGATGTGGGAAGCAATAAAATGGGCCACTTCATCTGGCAGCCGAATGTTTTCTACGTCGGCTTTGTTCTGCAAAATGGCGATGCGAGTTTCAATTTCCGGAGGTTGCACGTCGGCAACAAGGCCCCATTCAAAGCGAGTTTGGAGTCGATTCTCCAACCCATTGATGTCTTTTGGATAACGATCGGATGTGATCACGATCTGTTTCCGGGCCTCGTGGAGGTAATTGAAAGTGTAAAAAAACTCCTCCTGAGTTCGCTCTTTTCCCGCAAAAAAATGGACATCATCGAGAAGTAAAACATCACAACGGTTGCGATACTTCTCTCGAAACTCTCTCATTCGATCCACACGAAGTGCCTGGATCAATTCATTGGTAAAGCTTTCGCTTGTGAGAAATAAAATCTTGAGTTGGCTTTGCCGTAAAAAGATCTCGTGTCCGATTGCTTTGAGCAGATGAGTTTTCCCAAGTCCGGCGCCACCAAAAATAAAAAGAGGGTTGTAGCAATGACCTGGTTTATTAGAAACCGCGAAGCAGGCCGCATGTGCAAACTGATTACTCGTACCGACGACATAAGTTTCAAACGTGTACTTACTGTCGAAGGGGTTGAGACTCTTTAAATTAAATTCAATTTGCGGGCTTATCGTTGCCGACGCATCTACGAGAAGGTTGACGCTTTTTGATCCTAAAGAGAGTTCAGCGAGAGTTTCTTTTAAACTCTGAAGGCATTTTTCCTCGAAGCTTTCCTTCGAAAAGAGGTCGCTAAAACGAAGGTTGAAATTTCCTTTGTCATCAAGCTCCAGCTCGGCTGTTTCTACCAGCGAGTGGTACACGTGGGAGGGTAGTCGGGTCTGTAGATTGTCGCAGATTCTTGCCCAGAGGCTGTCATCCATGGAAACTCACCGTCCAAAAACCCTAATGCCGAAATGGCAATTCTTACCGACCAATTCAGGTAACAAACCCACCCCCTTTTGGCAATTCACTAACCCGCGGATATCTTTCTTGTTTTAACGCAGCACAGGATATATCTTACTCTGGATTAGGACATAGCCGCCCCTAGCCAAAAGAATTGACTCTCTCTTTTGAGATCGCATAGTATCGCGAGGTTTTTTCAGCATATTGAGGAAGGTTTAGTTGTGAAACGTACTTATCAGCCAAGTCGAGTGAAGCGTAAACGCACCCACGGTTTTCGCAAGCGAATGCAGCGCAGGGACGGTCAGCTTATTTTGAGCCGTCGTCGTCAAAAAGGCCGGAAACGCCTAACGGTTACCACCGGATCTAAGTGAGCCAAACTTCAAAAAGCCAAAGCTTTCCAAAGACTTCGCGTATTAGGAAACGTTCTGACTTTTTGTCGTTAAAGGGCGGAGCTTTTTTCGATAGGAACTTTGTTTTTGCCTATCGGCCTGTCGGCCGCGGGCGTCTTGGCGTCACGTTAAGTCGCAAAGTTTTGAAAGATGCCACGGCGCGTAACCGCATCAAGCGTCTCATAAGAGAAACTTTTCGGCTGAACTATCAAGACTTTAGGTCTGTTGACGTTAATGTAATAGGCCGTACTAAGTTGGCAGAGGTTTGGGCTGAAATGGGCCTTAAGGATATGGAAAGCCTGTTTCGGAAGTTCTCTGAGGTCGTACGGAAAAAAGATGGGTCACAACCCGCAGTCATCCCTTCATAGGGCTATCCGCTATTTTTTTTGGTCTTTGTCGCGTTGTGTCCACTTTATCGTGGGCTGGGGTGGGGCGGCGTGTCGTTTCGAACCCACCTGCTCTCACTATGTGGCAGACGTCTTTGTGAAACACGGCGTTAAGAAAGGTTTAGTCCTTTCTGTAAAGCGCCTGGGACAATGCCATCCATGGGGAAACCATGGTTGGGATCCTGTTCCGGAGGTTAAAACTTAAGTGGCTAACAAAACCTGGATCGCAGTCGCACTCTCTTGTCTTATTTGGTTTGCCTACCTCAAGTGGTTAGCGCCTCCCCTGGTAGCTCCCCAAGATACCGAGGTTTCCACTCCCGCTGGAGGCACTGCGTCTGCGCCGGTGGCCACAACGACAACACCTGGAGTCGAAACAACGAAGTCTACCGAAGTAAATGCTTGGGAATATACCTTTTCAGCTAATGCTGAGCGGCAATTCCAAACCTCAAAGAACAAGGGTTTGTTTTCGGATCAAGGGGGCAAACTAGCGACAAATACGCTGCTGGCGTATCACACCTCTATTAAGAAAGACGCGAGCCAGATTGAGTTGATCGAACCCACTCATTTCCCGTTGGCGTTTGCCTCTGTCTTTACAGAGCCCAGTTACCGTGGCTTAACCGAGAATAAATATAACGCAGCAAGTCAACAGAACGGTATCCTCTACTCGCGGAAGGAAAATGGAGTCGAAATCGAAAAGGCTTTTAGTTGGTCTGATTCCGGTTACCGGTTGCAGCAGCGAATTCAGATCCGTTTCACTGACGGCGATAAACGTCGAGATAGAGGATTTCTCTATTTGCCCGTTGGCGGTAAAGACCTCACCTACCACGAAGAGAATCCTTTGCTCTCGTGGGAAGTAGCCTCTTATCAAAATGATTCCATCAAACGAGAGAAGCTTGAAAAGTTTGAAGGGGAAAAAGTTTTCCAAGGATCCACTCAGTGGGTTGCCTTCGGGAATCGGTATTTTTCAAGTGCGGTCATCCATAAGTCAGGCATCAACCCTGATGTAGTTTTTTTGAAGAACACCCATTTCGCCGGTGGTTACTTACGGTACCCCCTAGTTATGAAGGACGGGGAAAAAGAGATCGTCATTGAGACCGAGCTCTATTCGGGAGCTAAGGAATATTTAGAGCTCTCCAAATCTGCGGGAATGAAACGGCTTATCGATTACGGAACCTTTTCCTTCTTCGCCTTCCCCATGCTTGAGATTCTTCGATTCTTTTACAAATGGGTCCATAACTACGGGCTTGCGATCATTTTATTGACACTATTGGTTCGTATTCTGTTCTTCCCTCTACAGATGAAAAGTTTTGCGTCCATGAAGGCGATGCAAAAACTTCAGCCGCAGATAGCAGCTCTCAAGGAGAAGTACAAAGAAGAGCCACAGCGTTTCAATCAAGAGCAGATGGCTCTTTTTAAAACCAATAAGGTGAACCCCATGGGAGGGTGTCTTCCTATGCTGGTGCAACTTCCCGTATTCATCGCACTCTATGCGGTACTGGGAAATTCCATTGAGCTTTTCCACGCGCCTTTCTTTGGGTGGATCCAAGATCTTTCGGCAAAGGACCCTTACTTTGTGTTCCCTGTGCTTATGGGAATTTCCATGTTGTTCCAACAGCGTCTAACGCCGACACCGGGAATGGATCCCATGCAGGCGAAGATGATGTACTTGATGCCGGTGGTCTTTACCTTCATCATGCTAAATCTTCCTTCTGGTCTAACCATTTATATTTTTCTAAGCACCGTCATGGGAATTGCTCAGCAGCTTTGGATGAATAAAGACAAAAAAGGAACGACACCACAGCTGAGTCGAGCGACCACTCCGTCGTCGTGAGAAAGAGCCTACAGACTGACGATACGATTTTTTCATTGGCCAGCGGCCGACTTCCTAGCGCTGTTGGTGTTGAAAAACTATCTGGTCCCCGGGCTTTTGAGATTGCCGCAAAATTATTCCGACCAGCAGGTGAAGAGACCTTCTCTCGTTCCCGAGGAATGTTTTTTGGAACCCTTGGTGGCGTAGATGGAAAGTTTCGCGATGAAGTCCTTCTGCTCTCTTTTATTGCCCCCTATTCGCACACTGGCCAAGATGTCATCGAGATCCACTGTCATGGTTCGCGGGCGATTATTGAAGCGCTGGAATCCGACCTTATCTCTCTAGGCGCCCGTCCCGCTGAAAAGGGGGAGTTCACTTACCGGGCGCTCCTTAACGGAAAGACCACTCCCGAAAAAGTTGAGGAACTGGGGGATCTCTTCCAGGCAACCCGCCCGATTGATCTAAATCAAATCTATTCGCGACGTGAAAACTCGTTAGTTCAAGAGGTGGAGAAGATTCGAAGTCACTTGATTCGAATTCGAGCGATCTTGGAAACTGCGATTGATTTTTCCGATGAGTACTCAGGAGTTCTAAAGGCTATTCATGAGCCTGTACGGCTAGCCAGTCATGAGTGCTCATTGGTTATCCAGAGGTACTCAACGGTCAAATCGCTGGGAAATGAGCCTAGAATCGTTCTTGCGGGCTCTCCGAACGCCGGTAAGTCATCCCTTTTCAATTCTTTGCTTGGTCGCTATCGGTCCATTGTTCGCGAGGAGCCTGGCACAACTCGCGATGTACTAGAAGAGACGATTGAGCTCTCTGGTCGTCCTTGGCGAATGGTAGATACCGCCGGAGTTCGGGATGGAGGCCATTCGATTGAACAAGAAGGCATAGAATTGGCCAGGCAGTACCTGGCATCCGCTAGCTTTTGGATTTTGGTGGTCGATGGTTCGTTGGGTTGGGGGGATTTCGACAGGAAGCTGTTAGAGGACTTTAAGGATGTCCCCCATTTGGTGATTTGGAACAAGTCGGATAAGGCAGAGTGGAAGCGCCCACGGTTGGAGGAGCCCCTGACCATTTTCCCTTTATCCACTCAAATGTCAGTTGAAGTGGTTCAGTTTGCTCAGGCGCTCTCGAGCAGGCTTGAGTCGCTAGTAGGCGTCGAGACCTCGGTGGTTCCGACGGTGGTTCAAGCGCGACGTTTGGAGCGGGTTGTGGAACGGCTTCAAGCGTTGGAGCTGGCGGCCCAGGAAAAGGAATCGCCTGAGGGGTTGGCTGAGCGGAGCCGAGAAGTTTTGAGTCATCTTGAAGACGTGATAGGAGAGGTCACTCTTGAGGATGTGTTGGACCGGGTTTTTTCCGAGTTCTGTATTGGAAAGTGAGAATTGTTTCACGTGGAACATTCCTATGATGTGATCGTAATTGGTGGTGGTCATGCCGGCTGTGAAGCCGCCCTTGCCTGCGCCCGGATGGGGCTATCCACTGCATTAGTCACCCTCGATAAAAGCAAAATTGGTGAGATGTCCTGTAACCCCTCCATTGGTGGGGTCGGTAAGGGACAGCTTGTGAAAGAGCTAGATGCCCTTGGTGGAGAGATGGGCAAAAATGCTGATTACACCGGCATCCAGTTTAAACGCCTCAATACACGCAAAGGCAGTGCGGTTCAGTCCTCTCGTTGCCAGTCGGACAAGAAAAAATATGCGCTGCGGATCCAAAGTGTAATTACCGAGACTCTTGGGCTCATCGTGGTTCAGGCCGAAGTTAAAGGTCTCGACGCCATCGACGGTGTTATTCGCGGCGTTAGGCTCCGCTACCTCAATGGAGAAACGGCCATTGTTAAGGCTAAAGCGGTTGTCATTACGACGGGAACCTTCATGAAGGGAATCCTTCATTGCGGGGAGAGTATTAGTCAGGGGGGCCGAATTGATGAGGGGGCCTCGGTTGGCCTTTCCGACCATTTGGCGCAGTTAGGCTTTCGTATTCACCGTTTGAAAACAGGAACACCTCCGCGTCTGCTGGCTGGCAGCATAGATTTTACTCAAATGGCCATTCAGCCAGGGGACACGCCGCCAAGAAGGTTCAGTTTTGCGGCAACGGAGATCGTGCTACCGCAAGTGCCCTGCTATTTGACCTACACCAACGCTGCTACTCACCAGGTGATTCGGGACAATCTTTCACGTTCCCCCCTTTATAGTGGTCAGATCAAAGGGGTGGGGCCTAGGTACTGCCCGTCCATTGAAGACAAGGTGGTCAAGTTCCCAGACAAAGATCGCCACCCGCTATTTTTTGAGCCGGAAGCACTCGACTCCGACCTTATCTATCCTAATGGCATTTCAACGAGCCTTCCTAAGGACGTTCAGGAAGCCTTTGTCCGCACTATTCCAGGTTGCGAGAACGTCGTGTTTGCCAGGTACGGTTATGCCGTCGAGTACGACTGTATCGATCCCCAGCAGTTGAAAAAATCTTTTGAAGCACAGTTTGTCAGTGGCCTATTTCTGGCTGGTCAAATTAATGGGACCTCGGGATATGAAGAGGCCGCCATACAAGGCCTTTTGGCTGGCATCAATGCCGCCCTCCTGGTGAAGGGGGAGGCGCCATTTATCCTGGGAAGAGAAGAGGCCTACGCTGGGGTGCTGATTGATGACCTCACTGCTTTGGGGATAAGTGAGCCCTATAGGATGTTTACCTCTCGAGCTGAGTATCGCCTGTCGCTTCGGGAGGACAATGCAGACCTCCGGTTAACGGAATATGGAATCCGGTTCGGTCTGGTGGGGGCAACTCAGCAGAGCCGTTTTGAAGAAAAGAAAAACCGGTTGGAGAAATCGCGCGCTTTCTTCAAAGGGAACAAGGGGCGACCCTCTGCTGAAGCGGATGCCTTTTTTGAGAGCAATGGGACACAGCCGATTCGCGAACCCCAAACCTTTCAGCACCTACTACGCCGGCCGGAATTAAATGTGGATGACATCCTCCGTTTGTTCCACGTGGAACTTTCCTGGACTCTGACTGAGGAAGAGAAAGAGACCCTCGAAATAGAAATTAAGTACGAAGGTTATATCTCCATGCAAAGAGATGAAATCGCTCGCCTAAAGAAGA
>JAYVQZ010000091.1:0-2777 GCA_043776735.1 Deltaproteobacteria bacterium
AAAATCTGGTTCCCCAAGCCCGGGCGCGATTCCAAAAGATCACAAGCCAGATAGCCCTAGCGCGTCGGGAAAAATCCTTGTGCGATTCCTTTACGGGAAACGTGTCAGATTTTCTCAGCCGTCTTAAAAACTTCGATCTCCGCGACATATTCTTCGTTCCTAAAAACGCTTCGCATCCAAAAGCGTCTCTTAACAATCGATATCGAAGTTCCGTCATTCCTCAAACAGTCTACTAGCCGGTAGGTACTCTAAGAAGAGTCAAACTAACTGGAGGCCCCATGACCCAATTCATCCATCGAGGCTTACTCGTACTATCGTTAATGAACTTTTTCGGTACTACGGGTTTTGCTAATAATTCGCCGCAAATTGATACTCAGCAAGCCATTGAAGAGTGCGGTGAGCACGGCTGCAATGTAAACACAAACTGCAGCAACTGTATTTGTGAAGACGACTGCCCCTGCCACAACGGCGGAACCTGCACCAATGAAGAATGCCCCTGCAATACTGACCACGGTTGCGGCACCGGTGGATGTCCCACTGGTGGATGTGGAACGGGCGGATGTCACCCCGGTGGATGCGGAACGGGCGGATGCCATCCCGGTGGTTGTGGAACGGGAGGATGCCATTCCGGTGGTTGTGGAACAGGCGGATGCCATCCTGGTGGATGTGGAACAGGCGGATGCCATTCCGGTGGATGCGGAACCGGTGAAGGCCACAGTGGCGGCTGCGCCTGTGGCTGCTGCCCCGATCCTGAACAGAAATAGCTCTATAGCGGGGGAGGGAATCTCTCTCCCCTTTTTTTTATTTGCCGCCACTGAAACAGGAGCCCAGGAACATATTCTTTACGACGACGGCTGGACTACGGAGATTGGCTCGTGTAGGAAGGATGTTCTTTAGGTTTCCGCAGATACCCGAGGGGGTGTAGCTCAGCTGGGAGAGCGCTAGCTTTGCAAGCTAGAAGTCGTCGGTTCGATCCCGTCCACCTCCAAATTTTCGCCTTCCGGCAAAAATTTCCACTATTCTCCATTTTCGATTCTCAATCGATTCTTTCTCCCCTATGCGCGCCATCAATTAAATCTCAGACACTCGGTACCTAGTTAATTTCCCCGATCCAGTCTTTATTAGCCTCCCCCCCCCACACCATTCCCGAATCCGTCTCATCACCGCAGACTGGCTAATCCCCAAAACCGTTTTCACATCAGTCACCGAAAATGAGGCCACTGCCGCAAAATGAGTTCTTACCTTTTCATATTCATCAAACGGCGTCCGGTCGATATTCACCCGAACGGCCAAACCCTCGCGCGCTACTAAAGAATACATCCCGCCCTGAATAAAAAGCTCGAGCGAAGTGCCCGAGCTTTTTAACGCCCGGCGAGCTCGCTCAACAGCCTTACGCACTCGAACAGGAGAGGATTCCACATTGAACACTTCGCTGGGAAATAGATGACCAAAAAGTTCGGCCATCTTCATGGGGCGATTAAAATCGAGGCTCAATGCCAGAAGTAACCGGTGTCCCAATTGACCAGACCTAAGGGAGACCTCGGGTAGTCCCTCAACCAAATTGATCTCGTGTTGGCTTGATTCGCCCAATTGCCAAACGAACTCGGTCTCCTTTGCGAGCCCAGAAAATTCGGCCAAAAGCTGTTGGCGAAAACTAGCGTGCGGAGTTCCAAAGTAAACCCTACGAGCCAAGGTCTCCTCCTGAGTGGCGCGCGCCTTATGGTAGTCCAAGCTTCGCACTGTCTCCCATTCTCTTTGCGAATGGGCTTGGTCACGTAGAACCTCTAGCTCATAGAGAGTAAGAGAATTTCGGTCTTGATAGGCATATAGACTAGCAATGGTGGACCATTTTTTAATTAGGAAGCGGTCCATGCTCCCTTCTTCGGATATCTGAAGGGCCTCAGTGAGTGCCTGATACGCCTCTTCCCAATTTTTAGAAATCACCTCTAACTCTCCCTTGCGCAAGAGTAGGTAGGCAAGAATTCTGGTGTAACCCGTCGCACGTGCCTGTTCGAGCAATCCACTTAATATTTGGTGCGATCGCGGATCTTTTTCATAAATCAAAGCGGCAATCAGATTCGCCTGGCCGGTCATGCGTTGATAATCGCCGAGGTTGGGCTGAGTGACGTATTTTTGCAGATATCCCGAAGCTTTTTTGTAATCCCATTGAGCAATGCTGTTGAACGCCTTAAATAACAACGCCTCAGGAACCAATTCCTCATTAACGGTTTCAAGAATCCTTCCTGCTTCGGTGCAAGCACCGACGTTAGTAAGTGCTGCCGCATATTCACATCGGATGGGTTCAGCCACTGGTTGCTGCGTTGGCGAATGAACGGAGGGATGGAGGATGCGTAACGCCAGAGTGGGTAGGTCTAGCCTTCGTGCCAGGCGGGCAAATGAAACTCGGTCACTTTTGAACAAGCCGGCCCGGCCGGCTTGATGAAGCGCTTTTCGCCCCTTTTTCAGCTCGCCGGAAACAATAAACCTATTAATAAAATCAACGGCTTCGCTCATTTCTACCCAATTTAGTCACAGTAAATGTGATTAAGTTTAATTCTACGCTCTTTTTTTACCTCAATTGTGAAGTTTCCGAAGGTATCTAGATATGTTTTAGGCTGATTTTACGTCTGCCAATTCAAGTCATTATTGTCACACCAGTTACGACTCGCCATCCCGTAGAATGTACCTATGGGTGGCAAACGTGCCCTCAAAAGGTTTTTTAGGGAGTCAATTCATGCGTCTTATCACAACATTAGTGTTCATCTTGAGTGGCTTCT
>JAYVQZ010000092.1:0-2774 GCA_043776735.1 Deltaproteobacteria bacterium
TACATAGGGAAACCATCGACGGTCGGCATAGCCGACCCACGACAGCAACAGAACGTTGGAATAAGCCGGCCAGCTAGCGAAGTAAAAATAGTAAGTGATGTGGTGATAGGGCAGTCGTCCAATCACTAGTTGAGCAAACGAGATGACAATGATCAGAAATGAAAGGCAACTGACTTCCTTTAAATAGGGATCGCTGGCCGCTTTTTGGCAGTTATGGAAGCTTTGATATAGGCCTAAGAAAGCAAATAAAAAAACCACAAATCCAACAGCGTCCACAAGAAATGGGAATAATGAGCCTAATTTAGGATTCCAGTGCTCGACAAAGCGGTCTGCCCAAACCGAAGAAAGAACCTTAAATCCACCAAAGAATTTTTCTTCCCACGCTTTAAAAAAAGGGTAGTCCAGGCGCACCAGTGCTGCCGGCGGATTCCTAATTAAGTAATTTGCATAGGGGAGAAGGGGAATCAAAAAAACAGCGGATGCCAATGCCACCCAAAACGGATTGTTAAATATTTCCTGCCGGTGAAATAAGAAAAAGCATAATGTGACGCCCACGACAAAAGGCACCGCCATCAAATGCGAATTGAGCATAATCGACATGAATAACCCACACGCGGCAAGCCACGGGCCCCTCTTGGTTCGCACAAAGAGGAGATACGTCGTCATCGAAAGTAAGGAGAGTGGGATCATGATGGTGAGGTCCCACAAGGTGCGGCCTTGGGCCCAAAAGATAGGAATCAAAAGAAGGTAGAACGAATCAGGCCATGCCAGATAGCCCCGCCAGACCAAAGCGCTCAGCAACACGCCGATGACCATAAGGGACGCAATTAGCATTGTTTGTATTCGCCGCATGTTCAGCGGGTTGGGCGTCATCGCCGTATAGCCCTGGTACAGCAGAACTGCGGCTGGACCGTATGTTATGCCAGAAGTGCCCGCCATTCCATGCGTTGGCAAATGACCCTCCGCCTTTTGGCGAACGGCGAACTCATAGGTGTTTTTGTCGTCGTTGGTAAGAGGGGCTGAAGAGATACTGTTCCACCTAGCCGCAGTAAAAAATACTGAAGCGACGACTAGGATAATTCCTAGATACCCGCCTGCAACTGGAGAGCTTCTATTATCTTGCACCAAGAGGCACCATAATTAGGGTGATTTTAGTCAAGTATGTCACAAAAACAAACGTTGGGAAGTGGGTGGTTCCAATTAGCGTAGGCGCCAGATCGGTTTGGGTGAGCTCTTTAAAAAAGAAAAAATCGCTTTTTTCCGAACGCCCAGCCGAATCGTTTTCTATCGGGGGCGAAAAACGTAGCGAACTCCGCGATAACCGGCGATCGAAAAGGCGCTGATTAGGGTTAGTGTCAGGGTATTTGGCTCCGGTACGCTCCCAGGATGCCCCCCTCCAGGATTCCCACCGCCGGGATGTCCGCCACCAGGGTTTCCACCGCCGGGATATCCGCCACCAGGGTTTCCACCGCCGGGATATCCGCCGCCCGGGAAAAATATAGGAAGAATCGGTTCTGGCGAAAGAAACGGCCCGCTTGCCCAATAGCCACCGGGAAAATTGTAATAGCCTGATGAATAGGGCCACGTGCCGCCCAAACCTCCAATGGGACCGAAGGGGTCGGTTCCTGGCGCACAGGGATTGCATTGTGGGCCAGCTAAAGCGATGAAGTCGAGTGTTGTTGAGGAGGCAGCCTTTCCCTCGATCACATCAGGAATGATTTTTAAGGAGAGGGCACCGACTTGGGTAAGATCGGCGCGGCCATCTTTTCCCACCGGCCTCAACGAATCAAAGAGGAGAGAAAATTCCTGAGGTGCTTTCTCGTCATAACGGATCGTTGCTCGTGAAATTGCATTCTTGTTGGCACCGTCGTAAACCGTAACGATAAGACTTCCCGGTCTGTCGGTGGCGGTTACTTTGATTATGAAGCGGTCGGCATTCCAGTTGCGAAAGTTGTCCCTTCCCAGCCCACTGGTTTGAATTTCTGGTTTTCCATCGGGCCCATCCCAAACGACAAGCGTTGTGCCGTTTCCACCGGTTTGGCGATGCTCAATGTCTGTGGAATCTGGCTTTGGTTTAAGGACTTCACTTTCGACGACTCCTTTAGCAGAGAGCATGACCACTTGAACGTCGCGTTCCCCACCAAGGACTGGGGCGGCAACGGAGCGAAATGAATTTGGTGCTGCCGCATCCGCACGAACCGAGGTGTTTTCCTGAGGCGGAAAGTGGTCGAGGTATCGAACAATCTTCACTTCGGCTTTTTGGCACCGTTCGGCGCTTGCTTCAGACAGCGGAATTAGGGGGAGCAGACAATCATTTCTTAGCCAGTCGTTAGCCTGCGGTCCAATCTCGATCACACTTTGGGGGCTCGGTTTAACTAAAGAGGTGATTGGTCCCGCGTGTGCGGTAGGTGCTGGCAGAAGTAAGAGCAGAGCACTTGTCAGAATAGCTTTCGACAATGCGGTTCGCGTGGACCGGGTGAAGACTTTCTTTGTAAATGAAGTACTGCAGGGAATGGCAACGATTGGCCCAGTTACATTGAGAGCAATCAGAATTACCGCAAAATAGACGTTGAGTGTTTTCCGCACGAGGCCCCCAGAACGTTGAGTGAGCCACGGTCTTATTCGATGCTGACGCGCTAAGTCAACGAGACGTCCAAATGGGGCAATTGACGGGTTAATTAACGATATTAAATGGCGGCGACTGTGATACCGAGCCAGAACTTTTTTCCGTTACTTTAACGGTGACACTACCGGCGGTCACCGGTTGAAAGCCT
>JAYVQZ010000093.1:0-10811 GCA_043776735.1 Deltaproteobacteria bacterium
AAGTTGTTTTTGGGCCAAACCCAAAACTAGCGAGGAAAGATCAAGGCTAAATCGGATAAGGGCTGCGAAAAGTCACGTTGATTTCCTTGATGATGGTGGGACCGCCCCCCCACCATTCAGATTTTCACACGTCTTAGTTTAGAACCAAGGAGCACAAATTACTTCCACAGGTTTATTTCTGAATTCACAAATTCTTCGAAGAGTTTCACTGCGGATTTGCTTTGATTCTCTGAAATCGCCAGATTGGAGACTCTATTTGCTCTTTCCCATGCTACGGACCGTACCTGGTCTAAATCGCCAAACTCAGTGTAAAAGGCCTGCAAGATAGTTTTGAGTCTTTTTGGGGTTGTGAGTTTTGGATCGATCTCGTGTGTAACCCCAAAGTAAATGGAAGCCAACATTGCGTTAACTTCCGGGGACTGTTCATGGGACAATTTCTTGAAACGTGCATAGAGAGCTTCTCTCTTTGGCAAATCACTTAGTTCAAATTCCCTGTACGTATGGTCGGCTATGAGATTGTTGATCCCTGTCCAATGCCGAAGCTCATGAAGAAGCCAGGTTTTCGAAGGCATCTTACGGCCATCTCCATTCGTCGTACTCGCGACAACTTGTACCGGAAAAATTCCATAGGGGCTTAAATCATTCAGCTCAAAAATGGATAAATCATCGGTTGTGACCTCAAATAAAGTATCATTTCGCTCCAACAATTTTCCTAATCTAATTTTGGTACCGTCAGGAGAAGGGCCTGGAGGAATCGCCGTTGCCGTAGAATCCACAGCGAGAGAAAAAAGCGTTGCCGCCTCAATGAAATCGCCTTGGTCTAGTTTTTCATTGCTTTTGGTTCGCTCTTTAATTTTTTCGGCCTTCTTCAGAAAAATTTGCGCTTCGCGATGGGTCATCGACCGATCGGTTACATTTTTAACCATCCTATCTAAGGCTTCTAAATTTTGACTGGCGACTTCTACCGAGGTTCCAAGCTCGGGATTTCTATCTGAAAGATACAATTTATAGCGACCAATAGAAGCCTGCGGTGAATATTTTCCCGGAGGAAACTTCGGACCGAGATGAGGCTCCGACCAGATCGACGCTAACCAAATAGCGCAACCTCGAAGGGATATTCGCTGATTGTCCCAAAGCGTCACAATGGGAGACACGGGCCCAGTGGCCAGGAGCAGAGGAACTTTTAACGAAAAAAGTAACAAAGCGATGGCGAGCTTAGACATATTTTGGCCTTTAGGCATTATAGCAAAGATTTTCCGCGAAAAAGGCTGCCCATTTGGTGCGTGGCAAGTGCGTGGGAACAATGGCGAGAGCTGCTTAACGATGCTCACTGACGCTCAAAGAAGCTCGCTGGTTTATCGTCGATACAATCGTTCCGTAGTTGATTTTATTGGTTTTCTGAAAAGTGGATTCAAGGGTTCGATCCCCCCCAATCTCCAAATTACCTATTTTTATTTATAATTACAATTACTTGCAGTTTTGCTCACCCCGTCCGGAAAGTTGCGCCTTTCCAGACTTGAGGAACCCCAATTTACCAAATTGGTAGCTCTAGAGAAATACATCAAATTGATGTATTATATGCATGTGAGTCCAACGGTTGCTTACTACAAAAGCTTCGCTTCATGATTCGGACAAATGACCATCCGCCACTGCATGTGCATGCGGTCAAAGACAATTGCGAGGCAGGGTTGAGATCCAAACCGGCAACGTCGTTCGATCTCATGGTTTCAGTCAGCAGGACTTAGCCAGGATTGTAAAAGAAGTCCTGGCTACAAAGGAATTGTTACAGGAGGAATGGGATGCCATCCACGAAGAACAAGATCGAACATGGTGCGAAGAACGTACTGGATCATGATGAATTTGATCCGAAACACGCGAAGTTCCGCGTCACGATGTTTATCGATTTACCCATCCTCGAAACGATTCGCACCGAGGCAAAGCAGAAGGGGCTACCATATCAAACCTACATTAACCAGCTGTTGCGAGAACATGTCGTAGGCGACCAAGACAAGAGGATTCGAGAAATTGTACGGGATGAAGTTAGAAAAATTCGCAAGTAGTTCGCCGTTCCCCTACGGGCCAATAGGCGAGACTGGTCTCACGACGTAATCGACCTTTCCAATGACTGTACTTGGTCCTTTCGACTCGTATGAAAAATAGACCGCTACGGCAGACGTTCCTTTCCTTTTCCGGGGATCGAAAGAGAACAGAACGGTAGTAATGTTATTGGGGTCTTCTCTTGGATTAACTTCCTCTTCGGCTCCTGCCTTCTTCGAAAAGAAGGGACGTATTCCTCCAAATCGAACGGTAACCGATCCATCGTCGGTATCGGAGAGTTCCAACCCAGATCCTCCTAGCCCGTTGATGGCCGGGTTCTTCTCGTCCGCAATAAAAATGGGAACTGGCGTTCCCACAAGGTCCTTGGAAGGTATCAGGAGCTGAACTTTAAACTTACCCTCGTAACCAGGGTACGAAATGTCTACTTTCCCCTCGACCTCCTTAGCGCCCAACCCGAAGTCCTTTTGGTAAAGTGAAAAGAAGGCGTCCCGTTGGCCCGACATGTCTTGCGAAGAGCCGGGCGCTCCTTTGGATAGTGGTCTGACATGCTCATTTTCATCGCTTTGAGACACAATTTGATCGGTTTCTTTACTGATCACGTGATGACCTGATTGTTTCGGTTTGCCCGGCTCAGATTGCGACGCGTAACGTTCAACAGGTCTTTCCTTAGGCGTCGACGCCGCGGGAATTTCGACTTGCGACTCAGCCTTGCTGTTCGCCGCCCCGCTTGGGCGCATGTTGACGTAGCCGCTCCCCAGAAGCCAAAAAATCCCGATCGCTGCAGCGAGGAAAATTGCCCGTTTCATCGACTTCGATCTTAGCCACGGCAAACAATCTAGTCACTTCTTCGCATTACATTTTCATTTTAGCGGCACCCAAGGATCGCGCTCCAATCCACTCCGTCCAGAATTCAGAAAAACGAGCTTCAATTCGTCAATCGTTCCAGCTATCTTCTCATTTCGGACGGGGGTCCGATCCCCCCCCACCTACATTTAAGTTATTGAAGTAATTAAATAAATTTTAAAATGGGTTTATCGACGGAACCGCCAACCCCCAACCTCCTGAATTAGAACGGAAATTTCGCCGTAGTTTTCTATTTGGTGCGTGGCAGGTGCGTGGGAAATTCTATTTCGAAAAGAAATTTGCCGGACGATCGAGCTATTCACTTCACAACTTCAAGTGCGAAGAGCGGACCGATCCCTTCCGTTCTCCAAATGGATTCTGCAGGCCGGACAATTCGAAAGCCCCCGTGCTTGAGAAGTTGGCTGATTTTCTGAGTTCGATCTCCCTTATGAATTGGAAATGCGACCGTACCGCCATTTCGAGTAACCCTCCAAGCTTCGTCTAGGGCTCGGTTCCAAAGTGCTTAATTCCCCGGTTCTTCATCGATTGCGTAGTAAGAGATGGCTCCCTCCCAGCTGTGGTAAACATCCACGGAGTTATCGGGAAGAGGGAGCTTCAGCGCATCTCCTTCAATGAACAGGTCACGGTCCTTTCCCGTTCGCTGAGAATCCCGGAGAGCAATGTCTATCCCAATCACTTTCTTGACCCCCCACCCGCTCTTATCTTCCTTCAAGTCCCTCACGGTGGCACCATCCCCGCAACCAACATCGACGATTACCTTTCCCTTTAGCGAAGGGCCAAGAACCGAGCCCTTCCAGGCGCTGCCAAGATCACTTAGCGATCGATTCTTCCGTTCGAACTCCATTTTCGTTCGTATGCCGTTATACTCATGTTCGACCTCAACGTAGTCGCCACTAGAGGAGGGGACGATTCTCCAACTTATCACCCGGGGAATCCAGGGCGGATGGGCCGCCTGATCAGTATTTTTAAAGTCTCCGAGCCATTTCAAATACTGGTCGTAGAGTGCCAATGAATTCTCCAAATATTCGAGGCGCACATTTAAGTTGAATACCTTGTCCAAGGGCGTGCCAGATCCAAGGCGATTTGCCAGACCGTTTAGGAATTCGTCGACTGCCGGCTCTCCGCCACGGCGCTGCCCTTCAGAATTGCGAAGTTCCGCAATAATGCCGTCCAGTTGTTGCCTTACCCTTTCTCCTTCGGGCCCCCATTTTCCCATTGCCATCTGCGATTTTTGAAATCGGTCGAATACCCCAGGCTGGGCTGACTTAAACTGCTTAAAGAACGGGAGTTCGTTTTCTGGAAAAATAGTAGCGTCGCCCAATAGAAGATTGGCGATCTCAGAGTTTTGAGTTTTGAGATTACTTAAAGCGGCAAAGAGCGACTCCTCATAATTTCCATGCCACACAAGTTTTTTAGAGCCCGGACTACCGACCAAGAAAGGTAAATTCTCGTAAGCACTATCGCGAACGTCGGTCGAAAGATGTTTCAACAACTTTCCGGCTGCAATCACAGTAGGGTCATCTGAGTATTTCGGTTTACCCGCAGGGAATTCTCTGCCCACGAACTCCGAGTGCCACCATTCCAACATGAATCGAGAACGATTCTCCATAACAGATCTAAATTTTGCGTCAGCCAAGTCTGGAAGATGGGTAAGGAGATCGTGGGGATCTGCAATTGGTAGTTTTTTCGCTGCCATAAGTTCGGCATGCAGGCGGGGATGCACAAATCCACTTACCGGCGCAACAAGCTCTCCCGCGAGGCCTTGATAATCGGCCGCACGTGCGCGTTCTGCGCCGATAGCTTTCAATTCCTCTGGCCACACTAAGCTCCAACCTGGAGCATATTCATCGACCCAGCCTTGCAATTGACGACGATAAGTTTGAGTGTCCACAGCTGTAGCACGTCCGATCCCAAGCAGAGGTTCCAGCTTGGCAATAGCAGGATTATTGCCCGCGAGGTAATGAACAGCATGGAGAGCAAGCAAAGGATCGGCGCTCGGATGGCGACTGCCGGTGTTGCCCCATTGGTCTAATCCGTTTGCTGAGATCGGAGCGAATAGATCTCCACACGTCTTCGCCCAAGTCTCGAACCCAGCAGAGTAGGCCGAGCTTGAAAATGCGCACAATAGAAATGGCAGGACGGAATAAGCTTGTTTGAAGGTCCGCCTCATTTTGACTTTTCTCAATCTCCTGGGTCGTTGTCCGTCTTATCGGTTTTTTTGAGGCTAAAATTAAGCAAAAGAAATGAAAAACAATCATATGATCAATTAGTTATGCCGATTACAGGTTGTAAGAAATAACTATTGGAAAGTTTGGGTATTATTTCCCCCTTGGAAGTCAAGTGGGAATTCCCACTTGATCTGTTTCCCACTTTGGGCCATAATGGTTATGTGAGGAAGGAAGATATGGCAAACCAGGTACATCAAAAGGTAAAGACGGTGAGACCGGACAGCAAGGGTCGTATTACCCTTGGTAAGCTTACTAAAGAGTATAGTGGATACACTATGAAGGAGGCTGCGGATGGAACCATCCTCTTAGAGCCTTTGGTCGAACTCCCGGCTCGCGAAGCCTGGCTATTTAAGAACCAAGAAGTTCTCGCAAGTGTCGAGAAGGGTCTGAAGCAATCCGCGACGGGGAAAACCAAGTCACTTGGCTCCTTCGCAAAGTACCTTGAAGACGACAAAGAGTAGACGCGAAAAATGGCATTCAAGTTAATCTTCACCGATGAAGCCGCATCGCAACTAAAGGATCTTGAAAGAGACAAGGGGCTACTAAAGCGACTGAAGGCCGTCCGCAAAGCCCCCGCCTATTTGGAAGCCAATCCCCGACACCAGGGCCTGAACACCCATAAATACTCCTCGGTTCGTGGGATGAACGGGGAAGAAGTATTTGAAGCCTACGCAGAAAACCAGACCTCCGCCGCCTACCGAATTTTCTGGCACTATGGTCCAGGCAAAACTGTAATCACAATCATCGCGATCACTCCTCATCCGTAGCCTCCAATCGCAAATCGGTGCGTGGCAGGTGCGTGGGGAGAATGGCGAGAGCTGCTTAACGATACTCACAAACGCTTAAAGAATCTTACTCGAATATCGATGATAAAATCATCCGACAGTTAATTTCATAGGTTTTTCTAAAAGTGGATTCAAGGGTTCGATTCCCCTCCTCCATTCAACTTCGCTTCGTGGCGTTGAATCATTAAGTATTAATCTTAAGATTAATACTCAACAATATTAGCGGCGGCGATAGCGCAGTACCATAATCCCCGATTTGAGACGCTTCGCGGACACTAGCTTCAGGTGCCGGGAGGGTTTTAGACCGGAGAATAAGTACGGTCCATGGCCGGCCAATACGGGGTGGACCAAAAAAATGTATTCGTCGATGAGGTCGAGGCGTTGAAGGGCGGCCGAAAGTTTGGGGCTGCCCACCATCACTCCACTCGGAGTGGCCTTCTTCAACTTTTTTATGGCTCGGGTCAGATCCCCTTCGACGTGGTGCGAGTTTTCCCACGGATAATCGCGACGCTTTTTCGAAACGACGTATTTGGGTTTGGCGTTAAGTTTCTTAGCCCAACTCCGGCTTGCCGAATCAGCCTTTGGATCTCGCGCCACGTGTGGCCACGCCACTTCCATCATTTCGTAAGTCGTGCGTCCAAACAGCATGGCTCCGGTAGAATCCATCAGACGAGTCCAGTAGCGGTGCATCTCGTCGTCGGCAATTCCCGCGCGGTGGTCGCAACACCCGTCCAGCGTCACATTGAGGGCGAAAGTTAAAAGTCCCATGGGGCCAATTCTATCACTAGACCCTCCCCAGCCTCGTTCCCTCTTCCTTCCGTCCAACCTTCTAAAAACACCTCTTCAATTCTTCAATGATTCTGTTAGTCCGGATTTTGGATTGAATTGGCGCACGTACGAGTAGGGTTTTGGTTTCCTGCTCCGCCTTGAATAGTTCCACCCTTTGCTCCTCACATGACTTCGTGCAGGCGCGCCCATTTCAAAAACTGTGGAGAACTTTGCTGTGAAACCTCTATTGTGCGGGTGGGTAATAGAGATTCGCAAGATATCGACAGGCGCCGTCTGGTTAGGAGGGGGGGGAGTCAACCACCGGAATAAAGGATCAGTCAGCCAAGAACAGCGTGTAAGTTAAGAAGTGTTAATAAGCGCTGTAGGCATTTCCTGGAAACCGAAACGGAGGAAGGAGAAGACCATGATTACAATTAATCGAAACTATTCGACTATCGAACAGAGCGGCATCCATGCCCCTGTGCCCCATTGTGAGGGTTTTTACCTGCCCTGGGGGCGTGGGTGACCCCTCATGAGCGCTAGTTGCCATAAGATATTGAAAGTTTTGCCATATTCCTTTGCCCCCTTGATTTTGTTTTTGGTTTTCCGATAATATTTTCAACAGGAGGTTGTCCGAAACGGTGGCCAAATAATTTAGGGCTTGGCAGCCGATCGGCTAAAAGTCGGGAGGTCCTATGAAACGCTTCGAGTGTCTTAATCGCCGCCCCCCCTTTCCCCATAGCGGCATTCCGCCCAACTCCCCTCTCCCGCTCATCTGTTCATAATCGCCTGGTTAGAAATTACATGAGTAAGGAGATTTGCCATGAATCGATCTCATCGAGTTATTAGTCATTGGCCGGTCCAACCTAAGCCGCGCAAGAGCGCGAGATTTTTTAGAAGCTCGTGCGCAATCTGCGGTAAGGATTTGAAATCCTATT
The DNA here is from genome assembly GCA_043776735.1 of Deltaproteobacteria bacterium. GTDB lineage: Bacteria > Bdellovibrionota > FAC87 > UBA2466 > UBA2466 > JBGSST01. The sequence continues at coordinate 7,642 of JAYVQZ010000093.1, forward strand.
CGCATTTCGATGCCATATGCAACGTGTGTTGAGCGGACAATGAGATGCGTCCTTATGCGCATGTACCACACAGTGGGCGCAAAGTAGGGATCGCGCATTGACCTTGACTAAAAACAGTCCGTTTCCAAATTAAATTAAAGAACGTAACCGGCGGAACGTCAGAGCCTTTTTGGGCGTTCTGACTTGCGCATTGATTGAACTATTGAGAGGAGGTCACAATGTTCGGGTTAGTAAACTCGCTACGCGATTGGTTAAATAAGGCCCACAAGGTTTCACCATACAACAATCTTGGTGGGACGCCATTTCACCGGCACTGGTTTTTAATCCAGTGGGGATATATCGCGGCAGTGTTTGCGACGCTTTTTGTAACGATGTTGCCCATCGGGTTTGGAAGTGCGCCTCAAAAAAGTGCGGATACAATACGTCTTCAAAACGGTCGTGCCCTAGACGTTGGTACAACTAGCCGGATCGTAAAGTCGTAAGTTCTACAAAACCAGTTAGATCGATAAAAATGAAAGGAGAACTCTATGTTAATGGTAAAAACAAACAGTCAATTGCACAGTCTGACTTCCGTTAGTCCTACGGTAAAACGGCAATGCAACCTCTGCCAAATGTCGTTTCGTCCGGAATTCAAATTTCAGCTCTTTTGCAAGAAATGTAGAGTTCGCGACGATTCATTCATGTTCCATGAATGGCTTCCTCGAATTCCCCAAACCGCGCGACTAAGTGTAAATGGCTAAAATAAAATCCCTCTCCCTTGGCCGATTAGGAGTCAGGGGAGGAGGGTTACCTATCGGTAGTATAAGCGTTCAACGGATTTTTAATCTTCCAGTACACAAGCCCCCAAGCGAGAAGCCACGAAACACCGCTAAGGATGAAGACCCCAGTCGATCCCCTAAAATCGAATACGATACCTCCGACTAGAGCCCCTAAAGTAGCGGCCGACTGTATCGCAGCGACAAAAAGGCCACCGCTAGTTTCGGCATATTCGGGAACTCTTTTTGTCACCCATGTTGACCATGAGGGAACCACCGGACCAAAGATCGCTCCCCAAAGGAAAATTAGAAAAAGTGTCGGACCAAAGGAAGTACCAAAAAGTAAAAGGCCGACCGCTATAAGTGTCAGAACAATGGGCGGCAAAAGGAGAGTGAATCGAATGTTTCGACGAATCATCCCAGGGGCAAACCAGTTCCCGACAAAGTAGGAGAGACCGAAAGTAAGAAGAGTTCCCGATATCCAACTGACGCTTAATCCCGTTGTTCGCTCCAGAAAAGGACGAAGGTAGGTAAACGAGGCAAAACGTCCGCCGAAAATGAGTGCTATCGCTAAGAGGCCTGTTGCCAATTGCGGCGCTCTTAAAACCTCAATGGTCGTGCTTAGTTTTACCTTTCCGATGGGGCTTAGGGAGGGCAGTGCTACCAGCTGCCATACGTAGGCTGCCAAACCAACTGCGGCCGCGATAAAAAAAACATTCCGCCAGCCAATGATATTTCCCCAATAGCTTCCTAGTGGTGCCGCAAGTATTCCGGAAAAGGAACTGGCACCGAATATAATTGAAAGCGCCTTTGGCACTTCTTGGTCCGGCACAAGCCGGTCCGTGATCGCAGTGGCCATCGACCAGAATCCACCAACAGCTACGCCTAACGACACACGTCCTAGTAAAAGAAAGGGAAAGCTTGGGGCAATGGCAACTAAGACATTCGAACAAGTGAGTAAAAGTGAGAGGGAGAGAAGCACCCTTCTGCGATTCACCTTCCTCGTGAGATAGGCAATGGAAAGGCCAGTGAGGACGGCAAAGATTGATGTGGCAGTTACGGCCTGCCCAGCCATTCCTTCGGTAACGTTAAGATCATGGGCGATCGAGGTCAGTACGCCCACTGGCAAGAATTCGGCAATGACCAGGCCCGACACGCCCACGGCCAATGAGAAGACGGCGTTCCACGATCCTGATCTGCTGCTCAGTGAGGGAACTGCCATTGACTTCATTTAATACTTAATCTCAGAGAGCGCTCAACGTGGAAAGGCCGTTCATTACAAACGACGGCATCACCTCGTTTAGCGACGAGGAAGCCGCGATATAACCATCCGGTCGCACTAAGATCATTTGATCGGCGTAGGGGCCGTTCTCTGTCCAAAGACCGCCACCACTCCGCGGGCGAACCCGGATAACGTTCACGTAGTCGGGCAGATTCACTTCCCTCTCATCCTGGCTAAAAACGAGCAACGTGAACCGCGTGTAGTCGAGCCGCGAATAGATCCGAGTCTGTTCGCGGTTGTCGTTAACTTCAAAGTCAAACAGTCGCGTGCCGCAGAGCCCCTGGTCGCCGTAACGGACGCCCATTCCCGTCACATATCCCGAACGGCGCTGCACGATATCAACGTAATCTTCAGCGTGCGTCCCGTCTTTGGAATACTTCGTCGATCGCACGAGCTCGCCGGAGGTTTCGATCACGCCCATCGCCACCCGCTTACGCTCCTTCTCGTAGGTGCGAAGGAGCTCGGTCGGCGCATCGAAGTGCATCACCATATTTAGCTTCCACATGAGGTTGAATGCATCGCCGAGTCCCGTGTTGAGTCCCATTCCTCCGTTCACCGAATGGATGTGGCCAGCGTCGCCGGCAAGAAAAACGCGGTCATTTATAGTAAATCGCTCGGCCACAGATTCCTTCACGGAAAACGCCGACGACCAGACCAATTCTTTGAAACTTAAGGTATGGGGCTGCATCGCGCGATTGATCCGTGCGATAGCCTCCTCGATGGTGAAGTCCTTCGTATCCATCCGGATGTAGAAACGGTCGATATTGCCCTCGCGTGGGATCCACGCCACATCGGAAGTCTCTGCCTGGAAAACGATGATTTCAGGCACTTTCGGAAAATCAGTTTCGATCACCCCGTCGAGTACCGCCCATACGATCTGTGGACGCGTTACTTCAAACGGTATCTTAAAGAGGTCGCGAACGAGCGAGCGCGATCCATCGGCGCCGATGACAAACCGCGATCGAATCATTTCCCCGTTCGAGAGGGTGGTAAGACACCCTTCGTCAGTCAACTGAACATCCGATACCCCGATACAGCGTTGTACGGGAGTTCCTGCCTGGCTCAACTTAGTGTCAAGCAACTGCTCGGTGAACGACTGCCCCAGCATCAGAAAGTGTTTATGAAAACAGCCT
>JAYVQZ010000094.1:0-2771 GCA_043776735.1 Deltaproteobacteria bacterium
GCTTTCCGGTACGGTAAGCTGACATAGTGCTCTCTAACATCGCCTCGGCCATCGGGATGTCCTCTTTATCCAAACCCTCAATTCGTTTTCTCATTCTAACAAAGTCGCCAGCTGCCTGTGCCTTAGCGGATTTTGCTACACGCAAGGCAATCTCTGCTTGTTCGGTTTGAGCACTGGCATCAGCTCGTTCCTTCTGAACATTGGGAAGCTCGTTGAAAAAAAACAACAAAGGCAGAGTGAAAGAAACTTGATAACTATAAGTGAGCGGCTTTCCCACCGGGCTTGAGGTGGGATTGAAATAGCGATTTTGTAAGGCGCTGAACGTCAGATCGGGCAACTGTTTCCAAACGGTGGCGGCCTTGGCCGCCTGTGCGGTCTCTAACTGCATCTTGGGGCGTAGAGTTTCCGCGTTCTCCTCGCCAATCTCTTTTAGCAGTTCGGGGGAGAGATCATCAGGTAGCACAAATTCTTTATCAATTTCCCTGGCAGGGATCATGGCAGAAACTCTACGGCAACTTTCAGCAGTGCGTCCCTCTAGGAGAGAAAGTTCTGACTCCTGTTGGCGGAGAGTGAGCTTTGCACTTAATGATTCTGCCTGGGTAGAATGCCCTTTTTCATAGAGACGTTCCAACGAAGTGGTGATCGTTTTAAAGTCGTAAACACTCCGTTTTTGGAGCTCCAGGCTCTTTTGTGAAGAGGCACAATCTAAAAAAAGATCGAGGGCCCCTTTTGTCATTTCCCACTTTGTAGCTTTCAAATCCCATTGAGCCGCCCGCTCGCGGGCGGCATCTATCGGCGACAGGAGAAGGGATCTTCCAGGGAAGGGGATGCTCAGACTGAGGCCTGCCTGCTGCCATCCGCCATTGTCCTGAGACTGAAAGGTGGCTTGAGGTTCGTTGGGTAAAAATCGGCGATAACGATCCCCGCCGGCAAGATCGCTTTGGTCTATTTTTGCCCTAATTTGTTGGGAGTGTTGCCAGACCTCCCGGATGTAGCTTTCTAGCGTCTGCGGGTTGGTCTCTCCTAGGACAGGCGAGGCACAAAGCATTAACCCAATCCCAATGTGTCCTTGAAGCCAACGCAACAATTCCGACTTTGTATAAAATATGCGCATGAGAATTTGCATAAAGTCCATCTAATCGGCCACTTACTTTTCGGCATTCTTTCGTCAGAGGGTTAGCTTTTTTGGAGATTGGCGCTGGGAGCCAATCTCCCCACTCCAAAAAATTTTGTCCAGAGTGGAAGGTGCTGGTGAAGACAATTGACGACCGTTAAACTCCTGTAGAAATTAGAGAAAGCGAATTCGGTGTTTTTATTTGGCGTATAGCGTCAAAAAACAACGCCTTCACCATCGGGAAGCTAGCTACCAGAAATGAATATCAAGTTAAGCCAGGTGACGGTTCACCTTCCTCCTTCTGGTCGCTTTCTTTTTCGAATTTCGGAGTTTGAGGTTGCTCCTGGCGCCAAGCTGCTAATTGAAGGCGCCAGTGGAAAAGGAAAGACCACCTTGCTTCATTTGATGGCGGGACTTTTTTCCCCTACTCAAGGCTACGTCTTTTACGATGAGCAAAATATTAAGTACCTCTCCGAAGAGGTTCTGTGCCAAAAGCGAAGAGATCACTTTGGAATTGTTTTTCAAAAGCTCAATCTCCTAGATCATCTGACGGCTCTAGAAAACGTCATGCTGACGCTTCCCCGAGGGGAGAGCTTTCGCGATCTTGCCCTTGAATCCTTAGCCGCCTTGCAAGTAGCCGACAAAGAGAACGAACGCGCCGGAAGCTTGAGCTTAGGAGAACAGCAACGGGTGGCGGTAGCTCGGGTTTTAGCAAAAAAACCAAACGTCGTGCTGGCCGATGAACCGACCTCAAGCCTGGATGATCAAAATGCGGAATTGGTAATCGATAAACTTTTGTCAGGGGGTAAGGATCAAACGGTTGTCGTCGTCAGTCACGACGGCCGGTTAAGAAGGCGTTTTTCTAACGTTCTGAATTTTTCAGATTTGGTGGGCGCATGAGTTCTTTTGAATTGGCTGTTGCTAATTTGTTGCGCAGAAAAGTTCCCACGTGGATTGCCTTTATCTCCATTTCGCTAAGCGTTGCCTTTAGCGGCGTTCTCTTTCGTCTTTATCTACTTTCTGGCGCGCGTTTTTCTACCATTGCCACGGGTCCACAAGCGGTGATTGGGGCCAAGGCGGGAGGCTTGGAAATTTTACTATCCAGTCTAAATCTCGAAGGACCATTTCCTGACACTATTCCCTATAAACTCTACGCCTCGCTCCAAAGTCGAAATGCGGTGCAATTTGAGGACGGAGTGCGGCTCGAGCCCAGTTACATAAAAAGCGTGATTCCTCTTCTCTACTTTGGAAAGTACCGTTCCTACCGTGCCTTGGGGACCAACGAGGCCTTTATCAATCAACCCGCAGAGGAGGTGCCACGTCTCAAAAGTGGCCGCTGGGCGGAAAATAAAAATGAGGTGGTGTTAGGGGCAGGGGTGGCTAGTCGAGAGAGACTAAATATCTCAGACAGTTTTTTGGTGAACGACTGGTCTGGAGACGGGAAGGAAATTACCAATGGAATCTATATGACCGTCGTTGGAATTTTGGAACCCACTGAGAAAGCCACCACTCTTGGAATTTACAGTAATTTGGAAACAGCGTGGGAGAGGACGGCCACTCTGCCGATTGCCGAAGGAGCACCGCGCGGCGACAAACGGCTTAGTTTTTTTCTGGTCTACGTGACGCCTAACGGTTTTTCCTCACTTGCAGCCCTGAT
>JAYVQZ010000095.1:0-10754 GCA_043776735.1 Deltaproteobacteria bacterium
CCCGGAGACCCCACTTTCGATCTGGAGGGGATTTATCTGCAGCCGGAGGGGACGGTTTGGAATCCGTACCATCGGCTTTCAAAAAATAGGTGGCTCTGGATAGTCCAATTTTTGGGCGTCGCCTCCCTTTTTGGAGTGGCGTTTGCAGAAAAGAGGCGAAGGCGGCTTTGGATAGAAAGCCAAACGCCAAAAGTGCGTTGGCGAACCCATCTAGAGGAAGTTCGTACCCTCTTTGGCCAAAACCAATGGGATGAAATGCTGGGTAGAGCCGATGAACTTGCGTTCTCCTGGTTAAAAGAGCTGGCCGCTCTTCCCCTTCCTGTGGTGCGAAGGTCTCAGGCCCTTGAAATGGCCAGAGACCGTGTCTCTACTGAAACCATCGCCTGGTGCGAAAAGATTTTTGAAGCTCGAGAACATTATGCGTACCGCGGATTGCGACCACCACCGGCTCCCACCGAAGATGTGATGAAATCGCTCGAATCCCTGTACTCTCAAGTGGCTTAAATTCCGCCGCTTTTTTCGGTGGTTAAATGAATTCCTAGAAAATTTGACTTTCTCAATCAAATCCATAAGATAGTACCGATTTGCGAGTTGTGTCCCAATAAGGAGTATCCGTGGCAAGAATAACTGTTGAAGATTGTTTAGCAAAAATCCCAAATCGCTTCGAGCTTATCCATGTGGCGGCCAAGCGAGTTAAGCAGCTCGCCAAGGGTTCGAAGTCACTTCTTACTGGCGTTCATAACAAACCGGCCGTTCTCGCTTTGCGGGAAGTGGCTGCTGGTTACGTACAAAAAGGCGCCGAATTAGAACCGCCGATTGAATAGATTTTCGTGCTTTTATCACCGCGGTAACACTTCATCATAGGGGGATTCATGCGTAAGAGTCTTCAGTCCACTCTCCTTTTATTGGGAGTCTGTTTCGCACTTCTGATCTGGTTTTTCGGGTACGAGAAGACCTACCGGGTCAAAAAAGACGTGGCCGACGACAAGGCCAAGATCATCATAGCACTGGAAAAAGATCAGATTCAGGAGCTTGAGGTCGAACGTCTGACCAACCCCCCTGTGGAAAATCAGCCCGTCCCTGCTAATTTCAAGCCCGTCTATGAAACGGTAAAACTGCGCAAATCAGGAGCGGATTGGAATCTTTACGCTCCTCTTCAGGATGCTGCAGACGCCAGTACGGTGGCGGGGATGATCGGTACGCTTACCACCACCAAACAAGATCGCGTTCTTGATGAAAACCCAAAGGACCTTGGCGAGTTTGGGCTGAAATTCCCACTCATTAAAATTCGTATTCGCAGAGATGCCGCGGCCGTTGCTGAAGAAGTTTGGGTAGGCAATAACACGCCTGTGGGATTCAATAGCTACGCTAAGACCGCCAGTAGCCCTGCCGTTTATCGCATTGCGCGCTCGCTTCGCACCGGCTTTGAAAAGACTCTTAAGGACCTGCGCAATAAATCGATCTTAGCGATTCCCCGCTTGGAAATTGCCGAGGTTGAGATTTCTGGTGATCCCACCCGAGCCAGCACCATTCTTAAAAAGGACCCAAAAAAAGACGAATGGACTTTGTCCCGTGAGAACATGCCCGCAGACGGTACAGAATGGAATAAAACACTCAATGCTGTGCTAGATGTGCGGGCGGCTGAGTTTCCTTCTTACGAGGGGAAATCACTTTCCACGTTTGGTCTAGAAAAACCGGTGCGACGGATCACCATTACCAAGACTGATAAGACCAAACTCTCGCTTGCTTTGGGACGCGTGGTTTCCAAAGAAAACGGAAAAGAGTTTCAAAAGGTCTACCTCAAGCGAGAAGACAAACCCACCATCTACCAGGTAGAAAAAGAGGTATTAGATAAAGCTTCGCGGTCGCCCGACATCTACCGAAGTTTACTAGTCGCCAAGTTCAATCGCTACGACGTAAGCAGAATTAAGCTCGAGCGTGCCAACGAGCCGTTGGAGTTGGCAAAGGAAGCGGGGAAATGGACCTTTGCAGGCGACGCTGCCACAAACCTTGATGCCACTAAGGTGGATGGGCTGCTTACCAAACTGCAGGACTTAAAGTTGGAAAAGTACCTTAGCGAACAAACCCCAAAACTCACCGCGGCTTCTACAGATCTCACCCTTCGGATTTTTGAAAAGAAGGAAGAGGCGGTTAAGGCCGATCCAAAGCAGTCCTCGGTGAAAGACGAAGGTAAAGAAGTAGCGGTTCTTAAGTTTGGAAAACCAAAAAGCAAACTCGTTACGGTAGAACGTAGCGACCTTGCCGTTCCCTTCCTGATCAAAGAATCAGACTATCAGAACTTGAATTTGAAAAAGGCCCATCTCATGAAAATGGACGCCAAAGAAGATATTAAAAAAAAGGCGCCCAAAAAAGAAGGCGTTGAGAAGTCGTAATTTTTTAACGGGAGTCTGTTGTGGATAAGTCGAACGTAAAAGGTAAATGGGCACTGGTTCTCGGAGCGTCCAGCGGATTTGGAGAGGCCATCTCGCTAGGGCTTTCCGAAATAGGGATGAATATTGTCGGGGTTCATCTCGATCGAAAAGGGACCCTTCCGCATGCCGAAGAGGTTCAAACAAAGATTAAGGCCAACGGTGTTAAGGCGATATTCTTTAATATGAACGCCGCGGACGCTGAGAAGCGCACCGAGGTAATCACCCAGCTTGCCCAACAGACCGAGGGCGGCGTGCACTGCCTAGTGCATTCCTTAGCCTTCGGAACTTTAAAACCATTTACGGCAAAAGAGACCAAGGAGCGCATCTCTAAAGAACAGGTAGAAATGACTCTGGACGTGATGGCCAATAGCCTTGTGTACTGGACGCAGGATCTGTTTGAAAAAGATCTCCTAAAGGCCGGCTCGCGAATTTTTGCTATGACGTCCTCGGGCGGAACTCGAGTATGGCCAACCTATGGGGCCGTCTCTGCGGCGAAGGCTGCGCTAGAGTCTCATTGCCGCCAGCTCGCGCTAGAGCTTGGAAAGTATAAGATCTCTGTAAACGCGGTTCGGGCGGGGGTGACAGACACTCCAGCGCTTCGCAAGATTCCTGGCAACGAACAGATGATTGAAATTGCAACACAACGAAATCCTGGTGGTCGTCTTACGACCCCTCGAGACATTGCACGCATGCTACAGCTACTCGTTCAAGATGAGTCAGCATGGCTTACCGGAAATACACTCGGCGTAGATGGCGGCGAAGATATCGTAGGTTAAATAATTTTTTGAACGTTAGAATCCCCATTTAGCGGAGTAACAGCCAACGGGGGGGTGAGATGAAGCCTCCCACGCAATTCCTCAAGCAGAATAAGGTAAGCCTTTTTACTTCTTAAAAGTTCGCTGTGTGACAGTCCTGTCACCACCCGCTTTGTGATTAACCAATTCTCGGTTTCAAAAAAAACTTCTGGCATCTGCCCGGCGGCTGGGTAAGAAACATAGTCACCTTTGGACTGCACCGTAAGAATGGGAAATCCATGCGGCCAAGATGCCTTATTGATCTGATGAATGAGGCCCGAGCAGGGCATCATGTCCCAAAGGCATTTTGCTTTTAAAAAAAGATGAGTAAAAAGGCCAAGCCCCGCCACCCAAGTCCCTTTATGTGGTGTGCCTAAAGTAATGAGTCCTTCGCAATAATGGGAACCGCCTAGAATTTGCACATAATATCGGGCCACGAGCCCGCCAGCGGAGTGGGCAACGAGGTAAATGGGGGACCTGGAAAGGTTCTTATCCTTCTTGATACTTAGGATCATGGTGGAGAGCCGAAGCGCCATCGGCATTAGCCCTCGAATGCCGTCGGCCAAGCTCTGCCAGTCCATAGCGAGGACTAAAACATTGAATCCGTCTTTTTGGAGACGCTTTCTAACTATAGAAAGGGACCGCCGTGTTGCGGCAAATCCGGAAATTAAAATAACGGTCGGTAACTCAGGGCGAAGTTGATTCACCCTTGCCCACTCTTCCCGAGCCCGCCCAGGAAGCACTTGAAAAAGGTCGCGGATAAATAAATAGAAAAGACGAATGCTCACACCTTTCTTTTCGGAAGAACTCCCCTCAAAGACAAGGTCTACTTTGCCGCGGGAGGGACAGGCTTAGGTGGAACTTGCTTTTCGATGTACTTCAGCACCGCTTCGACATCAGTGGTGCCACCTATGGTGAGCGAGTTATGTTTGGGATCAAAAGAAAGGGCCATTCCGGTGTACATTAGTTTAATTTTTCGGTTTGCCGCCCGCGGGCTCTGAAAGATGCGCCCCAGAAACTCTAAAGTATTCTCACTTTCAAATTCCAATCCGACACCGTCATACCCCAAAACTTTTAATCGTTCCAATAGAGCAGACAGCAAAGGAGACAGCATGGACGCCGCCATAAAAGAGGCCGCACCGGCGGCAGCATTTACTTCAAGCCCCTCACTATTGGCAGAATCCACTGAGGAACATCGCGTCATAAGCAGAAGGGCAAAAAAGCTACAAATTGCGGCTAAAACCCCACCAATGTGGCCATGAATGTTGGTTGGTTTACTCATTCGTTAAAGATTTTACCACGACCGACCGAAATTATAGCTGTAGCCAAAGGCCTCCAGGAGGAGTGTATGAAATTAGCTCATAAGATATTTTTGTTGCTGTTAGTCGGTGCCTCAACGGTGTACGCCGCCGATCCCCCTAAGGACGTCAAAGGTCCGGCGGATCCTAAAGCTACCGCTAGCGCCACCACTACCGCCCCAGCGGCAACTGCGGCAGCCCAGGCGGCAAGCCCGGCCAAACCCGTTGCGGGACTCAAACTTGCGGCATCGTCGCCCTACCAAGTGGAACTAAAAGCGTTCCGCTGGCGCAAACATCCCAAAAAAAACTACGAACGACTGGTTCTTGAATTCGTTCGCAAAGACAAAGGCACTGCAGCCGCCTCTGCTCCTAGCGTAGTCCCTGCGGCAACAGGAAAAGAAGCCACAATCGTTATGAACGGCGTCTCTCTCCTTGGCGACGCCAATGACGGCAAAGTTTCTGACACCTATGGCTCGAAATCCTCATTCATGGGACCTCTTTCTATTCTTGCCGACAGCGCTGGTGGCGGATTCAACGTCAAGATTGGCCTTAAAAACACCAACGTAGTGGCAGAGGCACAATGGCTGGAGTCCCCATCTCGTCTAGTCATTGACGTTTTTGCCAGTGTAAGCGACCGCAACGCGATTCATGCCACAACCCCAGACAATACCGATTCCGATGAAAAGGTGGCGGCGGAAAAAACGTCGGAGAAGGTCATTTCAAAAATTGAAAAAAAGGCGGTTGAGCCGACAACGAAAAACGAACCAGTAACAGAAAAGAAAGCCAGGGGAACGCCCAGCGACACGGCAACAACAGCTCCGGAGCGAAGTCTCTTTGCCGCCCTTCCCCCGCCCCCTAAAAAACCGCGTCGTCACCCGGCAGCTGCGGCAGCTACCACAACACCAGTGTCTCACGAAGCCCGCCATCAGGACACTTTCTCAAGGGACGAGAGCTACCTTTGTTTTCCAGCCAATGCGCAAGTGGGCCTGAGCGTTTATTTCCAAACAAAAAACAATCACAATGCTCTTAAAGAAGAGGTCCGGCTCGATATCGATACGACAAATCAAAAAGCTCCGACGGCCAGCGCCATTGTTTGCTACCCCGCTTCCGCACAGGTTGAAGCCACCATTTCGTACCGCGATGACAAGCCGCTAAGCAAAACCGTAGACTCTGGCGAACACAAGGATGGCCGGGAACCGGCCGCTTCAAACCGGGCGCCTATTGGACCGATGAAATAACTTTCATTACCGCCTGCCCCGATTAAAGTGGGGACATGGCTAGAAATCGCCCAAAATCAGGCAAAAAAAGACCAGGTAAAAACGCTAGAGATTCCCGCAGAGCTGGTGGTGGATCGGGTGGTTCCCCCAGTGGATCTGCCGGGGGCTCATCGAGTGAGTCTGGCCGGGATTCTAGAAAGCATTCGAGAGGATCGTCTCGTTCTCACGCCTCTGCTTCCTCAGACCACCAGTCACCACAATCTTCCGGCCGAAGAGAACATGGCCGAGGCCGTGCGGCTTCCAAAGAGAGACAGGCAAAACGAACCTCCCCTTCCCGGCCAGGCAACGTGCTTAGGGGGACCGTACAAAAGAACCCCCGTGGCTTTGCCTTTCTTATTCCGGAGAAAAAAGGAATTCCCGACGCGTTTGTTCCGGCCGAAGATGCTTTGTCACTGCTGGCCGGCGACATCGTTGAGTTTACCGTCCGCCAAAACCGAGGGCGCAGCCGCGCTGAAATTCTCAAAGTGGTGGAGCGAAAAAAGAAAAAGGCTATTGGAGAGGTAGTTACCCAAAATGAAGACCGTTTTGTAAGAACCTTTTCTAACGACTACTTCTGGATTCCTAATACCGAAAGAGTAGAAGACGGTGATTGGGTGGTCGGTGACATTGTCCACTACCCTAACCGCCAAAGCCCGGGGACCATTCGGGTTACAGAAAATTTTGGAAATAAACTATCGCCAAAACAGGACTTACAATTTGCCATTGCTGAATTTGGTCTTCAAGACGAGTTCACCGCCGAGTCTCTTGGTTACGCATTAAAAAAGCGCTTAGATGCGCGCCGGGAAATCGATGCCACGGTGGGCAGAAAAGCGGGTCCTGGCGAGCGCCGCGATTTAACCGCCATGGATTTTGTCACCATCGATGGGCCTGACGCGAAAGATTATGACGATGCCGTATTTGTGGAATCGCCCAAGGGCGGCGAGACGATGTTTATCCTCTACGTGGCGATTGCCGATGTAGCCTTTTTTGTGACCCCAGGAAGTCCCCTAGATAAAGACGCCCAGTTGCGGGCGACCAGCGTGTACTTCCCTGGTTTCTGTTTACCCATGTTGCCGGAATCTCTAAGTAACGACATGTGCAGTCTGCGTCCCAGAGAAAAGAAACTAAGTTTAGTGGCGGAGATTCATTTTGATCGGGACACCGAGATAACTAAGACCGACTTCTATGAGGGGGTTATTGAAACCAAGGCCCGGCTGACCTACGAAGAAGCCAATCTGGTGGCCGAAGGTAAAGAGTCTCCGTACGTCGCCATCCTCAAACCGATGCGAAACCTTTTTAAAAAGATGTGGGTTAAGCGACAGCAGAGAGGCTCTCTCGATTTCACCCTTAAGGAGAATAAGGTTCAGGTGGATGCCGAGGGCACGCCAATCAAAATCTCCCATGCTGAGAGTTTTGAAACTAACCGCTGGATTGAAGAATTCATGGTTGCAGCTAACCGCGTCGTAGCTAAGGAACTTCGTGAGGCTGGGCAAGGGGCACTCTACCGCGTTCACGAACCCCCCGATCCTAAGGCATTAGACGAGCTTAATGGCCTCTTCAAGGCAATGGGCTTCAACTACCGGATGAAGGACATCACTTCGATGGACTTTCATAACCTACTGAAGAATCTCGAAGGGCACCCTAAGGCAGGCCCCCTGAACTATTTGATCTTGCGTCATCAAAAACAGGCTCATTATTTTCCGGAACCATTGGGCCACTTCGGCTTGGCGCTTGAAGACTACGCTCACTTTACCTCTCCGATTCGCCGTTACCCCGATCTCGTAGTGCACCGCTCCATGAAACGCCTTATTAAGAAGCGAAAAGGTTCCGATACAGAAGGTGCAGAGGAGGACTATTATGCGCTTGGCCAAATGTGTTCACAGCGAGAACGAGTCGCTACGGACGCAGAACGCTGGGTAGTCGCGCGTAAGCAGGCCTGGTTCTTCGAAAAGCGGGTCGGCGAGATCGTACGGGGAGTCATTACCGGTATGAGCGCTCGTGGGCTGTTTATGGAACTCGATGGCAGTGGTGCGGAAGGAATGTTGGAATACGATCGCTTCCCCGACGCTGTTGAGTTTGATGAGCAGAAGTACCGCCTTTACATGAAGAATCGAAAGAGTTTGTCGCTTGGCGATTCTTTTGACGTGTTGATTGCAAAGATTCGCTGGGAAGACAATCGCATCCTCCTCGACGTCGCCGAAAAGTTTTAAGGACGCCATCGGCAAGGATTTGCATGAAAGTCATTTCGACCGCCGTAAATATTAATCAGGCATTGAAAAACGTCGGGCGCGTACGCGAAATCGCCACGGTTTTTGCGCGGCATGGGTTTGCTGATCTCGTGCAGCGGATGAAGCTTGAAAAGATATTACCCGCTAGTTTCTCGCGGATGGATACGTTCCAACAGATCCCAGTTGGAGTTCGCCTTAGGAAAGCCTTTCAGGAATTGGGGACCACGTTTGTAAAGCTGGGCCAGTTGTTGGCCAGTCGCCCAGACCTTATCCCCGAGGATGTGATTCTTGAATTGGAAAAGCTTCAAGATGACGTTCCTTCTGTCCCCTTCTCTAAGCTCAAACCATTTATTGAAGAAGAGTTAAAAGCAAAATTAACTGATATCTTTTTAGAGTTTGATGAATCGCCGATTGCCGCAGCCAGTATTGCTCAGGTGCATGGAGCCATATTGAGGAACGGCTGCAAGGTAGCCGTTAAGGTTCAGCGCCCCGGAATTGACAAGGTCATACAAAATGACATTTCCATCCTAAGGGGCCTCGCCTTTTTGCTAGAGAAGTACGTTCCTGAGGCCCAAGCCGTGAATCCTAGGGGGCTTGTTGAGGAGTTCTTCCGAACGATATTATTTGAAACTGATTTTCGCGTTGAGGCCAATAATATCCGCCGGATTCGCGCCAATCTTTCGGTAATTCCCAAGGTTGCCGTACCCGAGGTCTATTTAGATCACAGCACGGGAAAGGTGCTAGTTCTTGAAAGATTTGAAGGGATTCGCTTTTCCGATCGCGAAGCCGTCATAAAAAAAGGTTTCCATCCTTTAGACATCGTCAATACGGGCGCTGACGTCTTTTTTCACATGGTGATGAATGACGGGATCTTTCACGGAGATCTTCACGCGGGAAATCTCTTTATTCTTCCCGATGGTCGGATCGGCCTCATTGATTTTGGCATTGTAGGCCGCCTCTCCCGCCGCGTAAGAGATAGCGTAGTCTCGATGTTTATTGCTTTGGTAGATGAGGATTATGAAACACTTGCCAACGAATACGTAAATTTATGTCAAGGAAGTGGCGAGACGGATATCACTGCGCTCCAAAAAGATTTAATGGATACGATTGGACCGTATGTAGGAATGAATCTTGGCGATATCAATGTCGGCAAGATCCTTCTCCAGTCCACCGGCACTGCCGTAAAACACAAGCTGATCGTACCTCGTGAGCTGATGTTGCTCTTTAAAGCAATTTTGACGATCGAAGCCTTGGGCAGAAAACTGGAACCCACATTCGACATTCTACAAGTAGGAACTCGCCTCGCCCGACAGCTTATCGTGGCCAGGTACCGTCCGGAAAGAATGGCGCAGGACCTCTTGGTCATTGGCCGAGATCTTCAGGGGCTACTGGAGACAGGCCCCCGCCTCATTCGCCGTTTTTTGAGACAGTGGTCGCAAAACCATTTTGCCCTAGAATTTAAAAGCGACGAGTTACGACGAATCCAGCTCAGCCTCGACAAGCAGACACGCGTGGGTTTGATTAAAGCGCTCGTTACTGGATTTTTCCTGTTTGCGATTTCGTTAAGCTTTCAACACCCAGAAAAACGAGTCTTTTTTCTCCCCATTCCGAGCTGGATCTTTTTGGGCCTCGCCGTGGTCCTTTCCCTGATGGGATTTTGGATGGTAAGAAAAGAAAAGTGATTGGATTACTCTATTTTATATTTATTCTTTTTTCTTGGGCGGCATTCCCTCTTTCGCCACCCGCCGAAGCAGTAGTACAAACTAGACTAGTTCAACGGTTATCGGAAAAAGGCGACTTTCAGGACCGCGTCTTTCGGCGCATTGGAAACCGAACGGTGGAATTTGAAGGTTTTATCTCCACGGAGGCTGACTTTTCCTTGGTTAAAGAGATCTTCAACGACATTCCCCATTATCCCCGTTGGATCTTACCCCACATCAATCAAAGGCCTTCCGGTGACTCCTATTTTATTAAATTAAATGATCTGGTTTCTGGGCCCAATTCATCAACGTCATTGATTGCCACACTGGGCTTTGAACTACCGCTCTTTAAGAGAGAGATTCCCTGCCATCTTAATTTTAAAACGGAGAATCGGGGAAACAGCTTTTGGCTGACCATAAATGCCGATCCCAATATTAAGTCAAAATACATTGAAAGCTTCTCTTCCATTATCCAGGTTTTTCAGAAAGGCGAGGGGCATGTTTGGATCTACGCTATCGGCAACGTTCAATTTAGAAATTGGCTACTCTACGAAGCGCTCCCGGATCGAATGCTGACAAGAGAAACAGGCGAGCGACTCCAGATAGTAATCGACAATTACTTGGCAGAAGAAAACTTCCGTCGGCTGGAAAAAAAGAAACTTCTGAAACAGATTTCTGTAAAACAAAAGAGAAAATAAGAAATAAAAAAGGCGGAGTCCTTAAGGAGCCCGCCCCAAAGTGATTTGTACGATGATTATAAGTCAGAAGCGCGAAGCGTCTTGCGGCCGTTTGCTTTGGCACGAGCGATACCGCGATCGATATGCCGTTGGACAACTTCGTTCATCCCGTCAATAACATCGGAAGAGCATTTCATCTTTCCTTTTTTTACGAGCTCTTTCACTTTGGATTGAACTACTAACGAGACTCTCGCCCCTTTTGCTTTCTTAGCCACTGTAACTCCCTAAATGTGATGGTTATTTTTTGTAAATGAACCCGGTTCCGAATACCGATCTGAAAAACCGCCTCGAAACACCGAATTAAAGTGA
>JAYVQZ010000096.1:0-2754 GCA_043776735.1 Deltaproteobacteria bacterium
ATCGCCACCAAGAGGCTTTTCAACTTTTAGAATTAAAAGACCAACAGCTGCCGCAATAATTGCCTTCTGGTACCTGCGGTTTCTAAAAATAATTCTCTAACATCTCATTCAAAAAGATGTCATCAGGATCAAACGTTCTGCGGACAGCCGAGAACTCCGCCCAACGGGGATGCATTTGTTTTATTTCCTCTTTCGATAATTTATGCATCTTGCCCCAGTGAGGGCGGCCGCCAAGCTTTTTAAATATTTCCTCCGCACCCGTGAAGTAGCGTTCTTCGTCTATTCTTTTGTAGACATGAATCGAGATGATCGCAGATTTCCGACGGTACATAGAGCTTATCCACGACGGGTCAGGCCCCGAGACTCGGAACTCCACCGGAAAGAATACTTTGATTTTCTCCCGCTCAATAAATTCTTTAATTGCTAGAAAGCATTCCACGCCTTTTTCGATGGGCACAGCATATTCCATCTCCGTGAACTTAACGTGGCGTGGTGATGGAAAAACTTTGTAAGAGGAGTCCGAATAGGACGCGGTTGGCATAAGCCGTCCGCAGAGTTTACTGGTAGTCGCGCTGAGTCCTTGAAATAGCCGCGTCACCTCGCAGAGTATACCAAAAAATGCACGCTCCAAAATATCGTCTGCAATAAAGCGAATCAGTGGATTTCGCGGAGATTTAGTTTCGGCAAAATTGCTGCGTTTAACCTGGGCAAAAGCCGAATACGGAAACCAAAAAAATTCAAAATGACGATTGGATTTTATTTCACTCGGAATTAGCCCTATACAGTCGATCAATTTAATTCGTTTTCGGTCGTCACGGATAATAAAACTAGGCAGAAGATTCAGAGTGACTTTCGTCAAAATTCCAAAGGTCCCCATGGCCACTCTCGCCGCATTGAGTAGGTCTCCCGGGGTTGACTCATCAATTTTTTGCAGGCTCCCTGTACCATCGACAAATTCAAGGCTGTGAATAAACGCAGCAAGACTTGCAAAGTCGAGACCTGTTCCGTGGGTGCCCGTGCTTAAAGCTCCTGCTAACGACTGAGAATCAATGTCACCTTGATTCGCCATCGCTAGGCCGTGAGGTTCAAGCAAAGGGCCCATTTCAGCAATGGTCGTTCCCGGCCAAAGAGTCGCCCGGTTGTTCTGCCTATTAACTTCAATAAGTCCTTTGAGTTTTTCGAGGGACACCAAGGTCTCCGTCGTGGCAACCAACGGAGAAAATGAATGAGCGGAGCCTAAAACTCTTATTTTTGTTTTTTTCTGCCGTGCTGCCGCGACGATAGCAATAATCTCTTCAACCGAAGTGGGCCGAAGAATTTCTCGCGGAGTAAATGCAACGTTTTCGCCCCAGTTTTTAAACATCTCTCAGGCCCTCACAGAAATAAATCCTAAAGAAACATACCTAAAGAAACACTCTCCCTGCCCCACGGTATGTCTTAGCCGTGCCGCACAAGAGACCGTTTTTCACCAATAATATCTCATTAAAATGCTCGCAGAGTTCCCCAGCCTTGGCATGACGAAAAAAGATCGGGTCTCCCAACTTAATATTTTCAATATCGCCAGCCAGTGGTGTTTGCACCTCCCCTGCACCTTCGTGGGGAAATAGCCTTAAACGACCTGGCAGGTAAGGCTTCGGCAAGCGGCCTGACCCCGCTGAGCCAGATGCAATAAAGCCACCGCCGTGACAGGTGATCCATTTATTTTCATTCTTTCTGGTTACGGGAAGTGCAAACATCAATGCCGGTGAAAGGTTAAGGTTTTGGTAATTATCAAAGAGAGTAGGGGCGTAAAATCCAGAGCCCGCAGTCAACTCGGTTAAGGAAGGATCGTCTTTAGACGCGGCGAGGCTGCCGGTACCGCCGCCGTTAAACAAAGTTGGGGTAAAACCCAATTTGCCGACCGCGTTTAAGATTTCTGACCTTTGACCCCTTAGAGATCTCATCGAAATCTTTTTGAGTAAGGTCACGACTACGTTCTCTAAAAATGCACCGGGCTTAGCATCGCCAACACCCGCAATCTGAGCGTCGTAGCCCATAAATCCTGCAAATTTTATTCCTTCCATCTTTGCAAGATCTGCGACAAAAGCTGCAATTTTATCAGGAGACTTTAGGCTGGAACGTCGCACACCAAAGTAAAGTCCTGGGCATGGCATGGCTTGATCTAAATCGACACAAACCGACGCTTGCAATTTCTGAAGGGAAGCCAATTTTCCAAGGAGGATCGCTTGCCCCATTTCACAGATCATAAACGTAATTGACTTACCCCTGGCCACCTGCGCTAAAGCCAGATTGATATCTTGAGTTTCCAATGTTGGGTAGCCTATCAAAATGTCATCGACTCCAGACTCGGCGAGAAATGCCGCTTCGGCCGCAGAGTAGGCCATAACGCCTTGATACCGCGTCGACATTTCTAATATTTTTTTGAGTATTGCCGTGGATCTTATGGATTTGGAAGCAACGCGAATGGGTAGATTTCCCGAGTTAGCAAGTAAAAACATCGCATTGCTTTCAAGTTCACCTAGATCCAAAAGTGCTAACGGTAGCCTAGCGCCAGCAATTGCTGTTTTATACGTTTCGTATTTTTGCTGATTGGCAACTAGGTGGGGCGTCGACATTCAGATCTCTGCGGCAAGTAGGTGAACAATTAATTTGTTCCGTTCACTTTATCACAGATCTAAAGCGGAGTGTCTTCTCCGCGATTTAATGTGCCAATGAACCCGCCACACGCAGTGGGAAAACACGCGGATTTAAATC
>JAYVQZ010000097.1:0-10751 GCA_043776735.1 Deltaproteobacteria bacterium
CTCACAGAGCACTTCAGCCGAACCGATGTCTTTTTCTTTAATCCAACCAGCTTCCCAAATCGCATCGATGACTTTTTTCTGATCGGGCCCAGCCACTTCGGGCAGCGAAAGTCGCAGGGCAGTGATGGGATTAAACGGATGGGTGGGCGGAAAGCAAAGATCAACGTCGATGTCTGCTGCTTTCCTTAAGCAATCCCGAAAGACAAATTCTCTTTTGGGTGGAATTTCAGCAGGACCTTTATGCCCCCAGTGGTCGAGCAGGGCGCCAAAGACTACTGGCCTCGGTACCAATTCCCATCCCTGTGCGCTACAAAGTTTTTGGCCTTTGATCCAACCCAGGTAGGCATATGGAGAGAGATAGTCAAAGTAGAAATCAATTTTCGAATTCATGGGTAAATCGTAATTCGTTAAGCAGATTTGGGCAATTACCCCTGAATTTCCTTAACTAAAGGTTTTTAACCATATTGACGAAAAGCAGGTATGACCGGCTCCAAGAATACCGTTTCCCAAATTATGGATGCTGGCTTGAGTGAGATCTTCATTGTGCGAAGCGACTCGAGTTACCAGGAACCTATAGAGAAATTTCTCAGGGATGGTGGGTATTCCCAGATTGTTTCGGTGACGGGAATGGAAGCGGCATTAGAACAATTGGGAATCGATGGCGTGGCCTCCTCTTCAGCACGCAACCTCGATCTCATTTTCGTGCTGTTGGATTGGAATAGCGGCGGTTTTGATTTTTGTCGCCAGATCAAAAATGCGCCTGCCTATTGCGATGTTCCTCTTATTATTTTAGTGACCGATCCCTCGCCACAAAGCATGAAAATGGCTTTTGCCCTTGGTGCCGTGGATTATATTACGTGTCCTGTTCGTGACTACGAGCTTCTCGTGCGCACGCGTTCGGCGCTACGACTCAAACACGAGATCGATCGTAGAAAAGCCCATGAGAAGGGGCTTTTGGAATCTACCCGACAGCTCTCCGACCTCACCTCACTGCTACAGAGCCTATCGTTGATGGACTCTTTGACGGCAGTGGGAAACCGAAGACTATTTGATCAATGCTTGAGCCAGGAATGGCGTCGCGCCCATCGCAATCAGTCTGAACTTTCGCTCATTATGCTCGACATCGATCATTTTAAACGTCTCAACGATTCTTTTGGTCATCTTGTCGGCGACGAGTGCTTAAAGCAGTTAGTTCAGTGCGTGCGCGGGTCGCTTCGTCGCGCTTCTGACATGGTCTGCCGGTATGGGGGCGAAGAGTTTGGAATCATTCTCCCAGACACTTCGCTTGAAGGGGCAATAGTGGTCGCTGAGAACCTACGCAAAAACGTAGAGGCGCTTACCTTGGTTGATTTGCCAGTCAAAACAATTCCCAAGCTTACCATTAGCGTTGGAGTTGCCACTATTCTTCCCGACAATCTGCTAACCTCAAAAGATCTCCTGATTAGTGCCGATAGTTCTCTCTACGATGCAAAAAATGCCGGACGTAACTGTGTCCGCCAGGCCCCAAGCCAGCGACCTCCCCCAGCAAAAAAAACTGCTTAAAAAAGTCCACAACGGGTTGTGACCGACCGTTAAGTGCGAGAAGCCAGCTTCGTTGCGCTTAACCACGCTTCCATCAGAGAATTGGTGAGTTGGGGGTCGCGAGCCATCAACCAGTGATCGCAGCCGGGTAATCCGACTACTTTTGAGCCGGGCGTTTGGGTGACCGTTTTTTCCCAACGAGGAGAATGAAACGGGTATTTCTTTTTCTCACCAAACAAAAATAAAATTGGTTTTGAAGGCCGATAGCGAAAGGGCAATGAGCCAGCATCGTTGGAAAACCTGGCACGCCAATAATGAACGTAGAGGTAGTTCATGTGATGGTTGACGTCCGGGTATCGGGGAGCTTGCGCTTTCTTAGCAAAGGCCCGAGTCATCCCATCGGCTAACGGGGGAAGGATTTTGCCAACGAAGTACGCGGACGCTAGCCACCACTGGTAACCGACCAAAAATAAGCTGTGTTGCCAGCTTACCGGTTTCAAATGAGCCCCTACGTCCATAGTGATGAGGCGTTCGATGAGTTCAGGGTGTCGCTGATCTAGCAAATAAGTTAAATGCGCCCCCCAATCATGTCCAACGACGGTCACTGTTTTTTTCGCTGAGTTGGCGGTGACGGTGGAGATCGTTGCTGCAAGGCGATCTACCAGTGTGGGGAAGTTGTCCCCACAGTTTCCTTCATGCTCTTTTCCAAAGCAGGGCAACGTCACAGCGATGCATCGGTAGGTTTTTGAAAAGTGCGCCACCTGCGATTTCCATAGGTCACTACTGTCGGGCCAGCCGTGGATAAAAAATAAAATTGGGGCACTTGGGCTGCCCGTGTCTGTAAAAGAAAAAGGGGTCTGCATAGGCGAGGTAATAGCCTATTTGAAAGACTCTGTGACCTGGGAATCATGATTCAATGCGTTGACACTGTTTTGGGGAACAGTTACG
This sequence comes from Deltaproteobacteria bacterium, assembly GCA_043776735.1. Taxonomy (GTDB): domain Bacteria; phylum Bdellovibrionota; class FAC87; order UBA2466; family UBA2466; genus JBGSST01. Next base: position 2,470 of record JAYVQZ010000097.1, read on the forward strand.
CGATAATTGATCACGGAGTAGGTTAAAAATTTAGGAGGTTGATTGTGAAACTTTGGATACTTGGTTTGGTGGCGTTGTCCACCGTTCATGCAAATGCCGCTAATTGGAAAGAGATCGTAGGGACCTTCCGCACAGGAACGGGAACTCAGCTCGTGGTTCCCCTTCCCGCTGAAGCCCGCTTCACGCAATTTGGGTACACGGTGGTTCCTGCCTATGCGACCCAGTTTTACGTGCGCGTAGAACCGGCTGCTGCTTGCCGACTTGCCACGCTTGATAATGGAGAATTGGTCGGAACCGGAGTCCTCTCAAGCCAGTTTGGTCTTCAACCCACAAGCTTTGTCCGCGAAGAGCGCAGCCGACGTCCCGGTCGTGACGGATGGACAAATAGTTACTTCAGCGTAAATGCTGGAGCGGGAGCCGCAGTCCAAGCGATTACTGTTGTTTTCAGACGCGGTGGAGCAGCGGCTCGCCAATGTGATTTCGAGATTGCTTACACTGGTGACGATATGAACGTCCCTGCTGCTGAGCTGGCTGCCGCCGGCACTGGCGCTCGAGCGCTTGCGGCACCTGCCGCCGCACCGGCTGCAGCTCGTAATTTGGGCGAGGTTCAGATCAAGGTCGAAACTAAGCATCAATAAAATGCTCCAGGAAAGGGCGCTCTTAACCCATGAGAGCGCCCTTATTTTATTCCTAACACGGGATCACCGCCTACTGAAGAATTAGGGACAAACCTTGGCAGTGAAGGTGCCCTTAACGTAATTGGAGTCGTTACCGCGGACATCAAGCTGGCCCAAGACGTTCTCTCCTTCCACTTTGGTTATCTTGGCGGTACCAAAGCCACCTTGCGAAGAGGAGCTATATCCATTCGCGTCGGTTTTAGCTTTCGTTAAAGAGACCGAGCTGCCGGATCCAGGGGATACATTATAGTCAGCCGCAATGAGTTCTTTGATAGAAAACGAAGCGAGATAGACGTCTTCTCCCTGTTTGTATTTTGCGGTGCAAGGATCTCCTTGGTGAGGGAGAGCGTACATTGCGATGCGCCAGTTATTGGCCGCTACGGAATAGCGGGCCAATGCGAAATTCACTTTCCAACTTTGTCCTGCAATTTTTCCGTTAAGTGGTTCACTCAAAGAGGAGTCACTGCTGCCACTCTTGCCGCAGGCAGATAATAAAATGGCGAACGCAAAGCTCAACCCCAAAACCGATATTGTGCGAAGTTTCATGTTTTTATCCTTTGGTATAAAAATGAAAACTTGCCTTATCTAGCCTGGCTCGACAAGGAGATTTTTTTGACGCGGGATTTTTTAAGGGGCTGTGGTTCGGCGGCGCTACTGAGGAAATCCCAACTTCTTAAGAATAGCTTGAACATCCTTGGCGGATTTAAACGTGGCTTTTCTTTTGGTTCTTTTTCCATTTTCCTGAACGTCTTCACAGTCGCAAGTTGAGAACAGCGCTTCTTTTTCTTTTAGGCGAGTTTCTAGTTTCGATCCGTTGGGTTTTTCGGGAAGACGATAGAATTCGGCGGCGTACAAGGTTCCCGACCCAGTGGCATGATGTTGCCACCAAGAACAAAGAACAGCGAGGTCAAACGTTTTGCTCTTATCCGTGTGTACAAAAAAGACAGATTCTACCTTGGGTGGGCCACCCTCTTCGCCACAACTATCGATCGAATAATAGTTAAATTGGCTCTCTTTGATTTTGATTAGGACTTGGGCAACTAGCGCTCCGCTTTCCCCAGCCTTCTTGGTAAAGGCGATGATCGCAGGCGATGTACCGGTAAGCTTTTGAGAAGTAATAACAGGGTGGGCTAGTTCTGTGGCACCCGTTACCCGTCGTACAAAGTCATCATCAGCTTCACCAGGATTTCGAACCGCTTCTGTTGCATTACTTCTTAAAGATAAAATTAAAAACAAAACGTAAACGAATTTCTGGCACCGCATTGTTGACCTCTGTTGGTAACTGAATCCATTGTCTCGGGGATTTTGAAATTATAGTCATTGAAACCGGGCCGGTCGAATTCTAAGACGCAGGAGCAAACTCCGCTGAAAACTCTAGGGGCCGCACCAGGAATGGGCGAGTAAACCGTAGTCATAATAAACAGTTAATCTCAATCAAATCGGCCCCTTTCAGTCGCTCGCCGTTTGGGCATATAAGACCTAGCCATGATGCGCTCATTGTTTTTCTGGGTTCCTCTTTTTTTGTTCTGTTGCGCCCTTCAGAACTGGGGGCAGCACACGGTTACATCAATCGGAATCTCACTTTTGCCGACACGTTTCACGATTACCAGCGGGAAAGGTGCATGGATATGGTGTTGAAATTAGGAAGCGGCAATAGGAAAGAGGGCTGGGCCAAGTATAGAAGCCACCTTGCCTTAGACTAAGAGGCCTTAGGTCCTCAGTTGCTTTTTAATTATTCCGTCTTTTTGAACATCTGCTTAATTCCGACTATCCTGAAATGGTTTGAAATGAGGGCGGGGGTCGAAAAGTGACTGCTTCAAATGCGTGGCAAGTATTGGTGCTTTTTCTCATCCCCATCGGCGGAGGGATTCCTGCTGGAGTTTTGTTGGCGCAAAAGCACACCATTCCCTGGCCAGGAATGATGATTCTCTATTTTATTTCAGACGTGATTTTAGCCTGCTTGTTCGAACCGGTTATGTTGATGGTAATCTCGGCAGCCAAACGCTCGGTTCCTCTGACCCAGTTCATCCAAAACCTTAAGGCATCGATAAAAAAGACAACCCCTCACTTTGGCAGCGCGATGGGGCCGCTTGCCCTTATCCTTATCGCCTTTGGCGCCGATCCCATGACCGGTCGCGCTGCCGCCGTGGCAGCAGGCCACGGCTTTATCACTGGCTGGCTACTAGCCATCACCGGCGACATGTTCTACTTCACGCTACTGATGGTTTCGACCCTTTGGTTGAATAACATTTTAGGGGATGGAACCTGGACCACCATAATCATCTTAGTCCTGATGACCGTTGTCCCCATGCTCATACGCCGTTTTCGCCAGCGACGGAAACCAGCTACCTAAAGCGCTCCCCTTTTAAAGGTTCTTAAGAGTTTCCCAACAGTGATCTCCGGGGTGGCGTGCTTGGAATGCCCGAACGTGGCGATAACGAACCTCTGCATGAATTTTTTGGAAGTCTTCAGACTCAATCGGGGTTATTGACGTGTTTTTGAAGGAGTCTAGTAACTGACTTGACCGGTCGACAAAGCGAGCTTCGAAGGCGAGGCCCCTTTTGTTTTCGTGTTTTCTTGTTTTCGTCTGGCCGCCTCCTAGCTCTGGCGCTGACTGCCAGTGGGGAGCCTACGGGCCCGGGGGATCATGACGGCAACTCCCGGACACAATCAATTGCCCAAGAGCAGAGCGTGCGCAATAGGCAGCAGCAGCTTCAGCGTAGCATTCAGCTTCAGATGCCACAGCAACATGCGCCGCCGCAACCGTTACAGGGACAACAAAAAAAAGGAAATCGCAGTGGCTTGATGGGTGGACGTAGTGTTCAGCAACGCCAATATCAGAATGGGGGCTCTTACCCCAATCAAATATCGCAGCAAAATGCGGGGCCGATGACACAGGCAGAAACCAATGGCGGTCGCTATGTGGAAAGAAAATGGAAATCTGCCAGCGATGATTTTAGCCTCGGCCTTGCCAAATGGATTTGCAAAGATCCTGGCTTCGTTCCGCAATCAACGGTGAAAAAAGCATTGGCGCTTTTCGAGCTGGAGGAAAATGGATTGCGTCCTATGAGTAAAGGGGCTGGCGCCGATTCGATAGCGGCCATGGCTCGCGCGCTTCCCCTGGCAGCACGCCTTTTGGATGAAAGCCCAGAGAAATATTCCTCCACCTCGGAAGTTTCTATCTCTGAGATGTTCGACTCTGCCAAAGCGCGCAGACGCTATCTGCGGGACGCAGATTCAAAGGCCGTTGACCCACTAACTTTTGACGAAATTAAAAGGCCTAGCGATAAAGAGGGGATCCGCCAGTGGCTCAATCAGTCGTCCCTTGGGATTCGGATAAAATCAGAAATCAAACTCTACGCATGCCCTACTGAATTTATAACCGACCAAATACTTCCGCTAGGCCATGGATTTCTTCGGGATATTAACCTCAGCGGAGGAAATTTTCCGCAATCGGTCTATCGCGACTTGGAGCGACTGCTCTACGAAATGAGGGGAGGACGTCCCTTTGAACTTCCTGGAGCGGCACAAGCGGCGCTTGCGCCACTTGGTAAGGCTCTCCAAACACTTGGACTTCCTGCTGTTGCCGCAGTTGTGCGTCCCCGACAAGGGCACCTTTCACCGACGCAACAGGACGCCAAAGCGGATAAATTCCTTTTGGGCACACCTCCTTGGATCGAGGCTGCAGAGGGGGTGGGGGGACGCGAATGGTTTGGCACAGTTCCCGTCAGTCAGTGGCAAGAGGTGGCCGATTTCCTGTTGCTACCCAGGGCCTATGGGTCGATGCCTCCCAGTCAGGCCCCAGCCAAAGCACAAAGTTTGCAACAGTTCTTTGGGAATGACGGCGTCACTCGGCTATTGGCGCCCACGATCTCTTCAAAAGCAAGTTACGAAGACATTGCCCGGGGCAATGACGACATTCTAGGGTGGGTGAGCAAACAAAGCCTTCCTCAGGAGAAGTTAAAGAAGCTGGCCGAATTTTTTTACCGCGATCCAAAGCCGACGAAAGAATTAAAAAACGAGCGCGAGGCAATGCTTGCAAAATACATTCAGCAAGAATTTCCGAATTCTGAGGTGAAAAGTATTCCGCTCGATCCTCGATTGCTTTTTCTCCCTGACCGTCTCGATGGGAGGTCTTCCAATAGTAGTTTTAGGGTCGCCAGTTGTGGCAGTGGGGGTGAGCTCCCTCACAGTAATGTGACGTGGAAAACGGCAAGCGATGATGCTCTTGCCATTTTACCTCGTGAGTCCTTTGCCGAGCTTATGGCTAAGAGCGGACTTTCTGAGGAGCAAGAGAAGTACGTAAAGATGCGGCAAGTAAATTTTGAGAAAGGATTTCATGTCAAAGACTTTGAACAAATTTTAAAGACCTCGTACTTTTCCAAAATAAAACACATCCCGCTTTCAGCCGATCTTGAGCAGGATCTAGTAAATGGACTGGGCCGCAGCGTTCCCAACGTGCTCTCGTTTGTGCAGACGGGGATAGAACCACTGGTGAGCTATCTCACTATAATGGACGATCGAGGTAGACTTATTGAAACTAGGCCACGCGAAAACTATGCTAACTGGATTGAAAAGGACGCGCTCTTAAAGTGGTTAGCCGATCCCAACATTAAAAAGCACCTCTCCCCGGCAACCGTCGCCCTTTACCGCGATATCGAAAAGTACGTAACTCCGCGTTCAAAACCGGAGTAAGTTTCTCACGTTTGGGGAAACAAATTAGGAAAATTAAAAACGGTTAATCACCGATTTGTTGAACTAGGTGGGCTTCAAAGGAGGAGAGCCAGTGGGGGCATAGATTAGAAAGTCCACCTTGCGCAGGCCCTTCGACCGCCAGCTCCCGTGCTACGTCATACTTGGCGCGAATTTTTAAAGCCTCGTTCATTGCCAAATCAAAGTGGGCGTAACTCATTTCGAAGATCTCAGTAAAGACCCCTTCGGTCCCGAACTTTTCAGTTTCCGTAAAGCTCATCCAAGGGGTTTCGGGAATGCCTAACGCCCTCATGAACTTACCTCGGGCGGTTTGGCGGGCTCGATGGCGCGAGGGAATGCCGCTGACGTGAATAAAAATTTTTTCGTTTAATACATAATGCTGCCGAACCGGGGAAAATAGGCCTGTATGGAGATATTTAGAGAATCTCTCATCGCGTTGGGTCGGGTAATCGGCATAGCTTTCAAAGACGGGAAAAGGTGGCTCGGGAACGGAAATGTGGTTTCGTTCTAGCCACTGTTGGGTCCGTGTGAAATCCTCGGGTGTCGTTGCCCTGCGGGAGTACTTTGCCAACTCAAAATCGGTGGAAAACAGGTGAATGACGGGAAGGAAGCGGACCGGATTAGAATCCTCTCCGGTCAAAAATTTAATTTCAGCCTTTTCGCCGGTCACCACAGGGCGTTTTTTCAGCAGCTCCTGTAGGTATTCAAAGTTTGGGGGCATATTTAGGTGTGGATACCGAATAAATCTCGGCATTAGGTTTCCGGAAACTAACTCATGCCGTGAGGGAACGGGGTCCAAAAAAGTGGGGATTTGCCCAAAAAAACGGTGCTCAAAAGGGAGCGGTTCGTCATCCCAGCGAATGGCATAGGCTAATTGAATGAGAATCCGATCACTTCCCTTTGCTGTGATGTAAACTAGCGGCCAGCGGCCTTCTTCGAGAAGGAGCAGTTCGCGTTCGTAAGAAGCGCGGGTGCGTTCGTTTAGGTATCCTTCTCTAACGGCTTCCGCTCTCACTGCTGCCGCGGCCAATTTAAGTTCTTTATCTCCAGCCCCGACGTTGCCCGTATGCCAGGGCCGTACAATGTGGATGGTAAAGTCTTCTTCAGAATCTCCGATATGAAAGTCTTGCGTAAAGACCACCACCGGAACAGGCTCCGCTAAAGCCCACCCGGAAAGGAGAGAAAAAATGAAAAGCCACCGAGTCACAACCGTGCCTCACTCAAACCATTTGGTCTTCGGACGCGGGCATACATACCCGAAAGGACGATCGCGCCGCAAGACCCTATTCGGATGATGTAATTGCTCGGTATTATTTAGAAAGTTGGCTCCGCCTCTATTTTATACTTTCAAGCAAGGTCTCAGTGAACTTCTTTTGGTAATCCCGGTACCCAAAGAGGAAGTCGTCACGAGTGATTGAGTAGTTCACATCAGGGACGGCGCCGTGGTTTTCTATAGCGTTGCCATTGGGGTGAAAGAAAAGGCTCTTGGTCATTTGAATCGTATTTTTTGACCATGGCAATTTGATGCCGCCAATGACATGGCCGCCAGCGCCCATCGTGCGGGTTCCAAAAAGTTTCGCCCGTCCATAACCTTGCATCATAGCGGGAAAGGCATCGCCTCCGGAGCCTGACAGCTCATCGATAAGTACCAATACCGGCTTGGTGTAGCCAAAGGGATTGGGATTGATAAGGCGATTGCCTGCCAGAGTCACCTTGGGGGTAAGGCGGCTCACCCCTTTGGTCCAAGTCGTTTTGATGAGATCAAGGACCTTTTTGAAGTCTTTCCCTTCGATCGTCTTGTCTTTCTCTGCCGGAACCCATTCTTTAAGATCCAGGTATTCAGCGCGACTTGCTAAAAACTCGAACTGAAGTCCGAGAAAAGGTTTCTCAACAAACAGACTCACCATTTTTTCGACCATCGTCACTTGGCCGCCGCAGTTATGATCCTGATCGATGACGAGCCCTACCGTATTTTTTTCTAACTCCCCAACCGCGTATTCGTATTGGGCAAAACGAAGGTCACTTTCATCAGCTTTGGTCGCGGCATTCACCCACATGTAGTGAGGTATTCGCAAATAGCCTACGTTCCCTTTGAGAGTAGGGTAGTAGTACGCCACAAACGGAGTCTCAAAAATCTTAGTAGCCTTCTCAGGAACGTCGATGCGGGATTTCCCCGAGCACCGAAAGTTCTTCTCGCCTTTGGGAAACGATTCGTAGAGATTGGCGATGGAAAGCATGCCATAGTCAGTAGCCGAACTGCTGTTGATTGAATCTTCGGGCTCTTCGGATTCCGTGGTTTTCTTCCATTCAAGCTCTACCTTATCGAGTACCAAAGAGTTTCCGCGGCGCAGTTCCACAACGGTTTTTCCTGAAGGGAGGGGAACCAGTTGACCGGGACGGGCGGCGAGCAGCATGGTCGCCATGCGTAGATTAGATTCTGGAGTTCCCATTCCAATGTACTTCGCGAACTCTTGAACGACGGCCGAGGCTTGCTTGCCGTCAATTGAAACCACTTCGTCTCCTCGTTCAAATTTGAATTGAGTAAGCGGCAAGACGGTTCGGTCGACCTCGTCAATGAGGATGTGACCGGCGACCAGATCGGTTCCGAATCCCAACGATGCGCTGGTTGTGGTGCTTACGGTTGATTTAAAATGGCTGTCTTGAAATTCAGCGACAAAACGATTGAGTAAATAGAAGTATTCACGATTGGAGGTCTTCTCTGAGCGGGTAATGTAATCTTTGACCAGCTGTTCAAAGTTAAGCTTTATCGTCTTGGGTTTGAGCTCCAATGGCCCGTACTGGCTTTGAATCATCGTGGCCAGCGAAACAATTTCCGACCGCTTCTCGTCATTCGTGAGCGGACGCGCGTGGATAATAGAAGCCAGAAGCAGA
>JAYVQZ010000098.1:0-2741 GCA_043776735.1 Deltaproteobacteria bacterium
ACGGCCGGGCCCGGCCTTTATGGATACGCCCTTGCTGCTTCCGCCCAAAAGCCAAGTAAAGGTGAAGGCAGAGTAACGATGAAGCCGCCTTGGTGCCTAATTTGGTTCCTCATCTGGCTCCTACCAAACCTATTCTCAGCACTGGCCCTTGCCGATGAAGTAACGATTGATTGGCAAAAAAGTGAAGGGGCCCTTGAGTATGAACTTCAGGTTAAAAACGAGCATCAGGTAATTTTCAATAGACGATTTTCTTTCGCCAAGCTTTCCTGGAAGGGCAATCTCCCTTTCGGCATGTATTATTATCGAATTCGGCTTGTCGGAAGGGATAAACAGGTGGGTCCGTGGAGCGAGTATTCCCCCTTCCTAGTCAACCCAGCCCCTCCGCAACTGATCGTTCCCCCTCAGGACAGCACCGTGCTGCTTAGTCCGCGGGAGGCCTTATCGTTCAAATGGAACGCCGTAAACGGGGTTGATCGATACCTAATTGAGCTGGCGGGAGTGGGCCTCCCCCCGATAAGAAAAATGGTGAGCGGGAATCAGACTTCCTTTAGTGGGCTCATTCCCAGCACCTATACCTGGAGGGTAAAACCCATCCTAGAAGAAAAAGGGAAAAACCAAAAAGTATCTCAAACTCAAATCCTAGATATCAAATCAAGCGAGAGTTGGAAGTTTCGTTTAGATCTTGGAAAAGAAGACACGGAAGGAAATGGGGAGATGTTTAGTCTTCGAGCATCAACTTTAGATCCGTCGCTTAATCTCGGAGACGAAGTCTGCGCGTTCGACTCCAAGCGGATCGCCGCTGGCCCGTTAGGATGTGGAAAAATCGTTTCCCGCAAAGCAGAGACACTGGGAATACGGTTCGTACTTACGAAACCGGAAAAGTTTGCCGCCGCTTATAAATATGTTCTGTTTTCTAAGACAGTGTCTGACAGCCAGCGCCCCCCCTCACTTCCTCCCGACGCCATACTTTATCAATTAGGTGCCGAACGCCGCTACCTTTGGGACATAGGACTGGGGGCAATTCTCGGTCTTAAGCAATTTCTGGTTTCCTTTCGGATAGCGTACGCCTTGAGTCCGCGATTGAGTGTAGGGCTGTTGCTGCCCTACCTCCACCAAGCAAAGTCGGGCGCTGAACTTCGGGTGACGGGATACTTTGCCCTCGCTGACTATTATCTGGGAGATAAAATATTTACGGGATTTTTTGGTGAGGTCGGTGCAGGAGCCTACGTGTTTAATGCGTCAATAGCTCCCCAGACCGAATTTGGAAGAGTTTCTCCGGCCGCGCTGGCGGCGGCGGGGTGGCAATTTCGTCCAAGTGAACAGGGAATAAACTTTCGAATTACCGTGGGCGCTCAGTTTATAGACACGCCGAGTATCACTCTCGTGGGCTCCTCCCTTCATGGTCTGTTGCCTTTGCTGAGCCTTAATTTGGGCTACACCTTTTAGGGAACGTAAAGAGCCTCCACGGCGTTTGAGGCAACGTTTCCTCCCCAAATAATCATCGCCGATCCGGTCCAGACAGCGGAGTGACCCATTCGGGGCGAGGGGGCTCCAACGGAACTAGTGGCTAACCACGTATCGGTGCTTGGATCGTAAACTCCGCCTGAGTCACCCAACGCGGGCGTGCGCCCACCCCACACGATCATTTTAGAACCGGTCCAAACCGCCGTGTGCGACTCTCGCCCCGCTGGAGCGGAGATATTGGAAATGGGAGCCCAGCTATTGGTTTGAGGATCGTATTGGGAGCCGTCATTAAAAAAAGTGATTCCGTAGCGAGACCCCCCCCATACGATCATTTTAGAACCGGTCCAAACCGCCGTGTGATGGTAACGATTTGAAGGGACAAGACCATTAATAGGACTCCAGCTGTCGGCCGGAGGAGGAGCGTAATTGTCTCCATTGTTAAGGGGGGGGCCGCTGGGAGATGGCTCTCCGCCCCAAACGATCATCAACGCTCCCGTCCAAGCCGTTGAATGGGATTGTCTTGGCAACGGTGCATTTGTGGCGGTGGGAGCGAGGTAGGTCCAGGAATTGGTGCTGGGATTAAATACGGCCCCGTCACCGTAATAGGAGCTTCCGGATCCTCCCCAAACAATCATCAAAGCACCGGTCCAGACGGCCGTCTGATTCGCCCGTGCGGCCAGTTGAACGGGTGCAGCGGGCAGCAACGCCCAGCTATCACTTTGCGGATCGTAGGTGGCGCCATCATTGAAAAAAGTGCTCCCGTCTTTTCCTCCCCAAACGATCATTTTGGAGCCGGTCCAAACCGCCGTGTGAAAGGCGCGCCCGGCCAATGGGCTGGTGCTTGGGTTTTGAACCCACGCATTGGTAGTGGGGTTGTAAAGATTGGCCTGATTGCCACCCACATTTGCTCGGCTGCCACCGAAAACAATCATGTGCGTGCCCGTCCAAACCGCGCTGCCGCCGAGCCGTGAAAACGGAGCATTTACGTTGTACATCAGGTGCCATTCGTTGATAGGAAAACCTAGGCCGCTTCCGCCCGTTGGATTTAAATCCGCGGAGCCAATAAGCAATCCGCAAGAACCCAAAAAAGACAGACAGAAAACAAGTCCCGATTGGAGCGCCTTATTTCTCCATCTCCACTGGGACATTATGAGTGAGACCTTTATAAAGAGTTTCTTCATAGGGTGGCTTTTCGCATGGGATTAAGTGCGTACGTCCCCGAAGCGCTATAGCTATTATACCCTGAGTCAGGGTGGCCACCCAGAGTTTGGTTTTTA
>JAYVQZ010000099.1:0-2729 GCA_043776735.1 Deltaproteobacteria bacterium
TTTTTTGGGAAGGCTGCAAACGATAAAGGGGGGCGGTGTCCTTTTACAAGCGGCCAAATTTTTGCAGGATTTAAATCGTCCCGTTGAGATCTGGTTTATGGGCGATGGCCCACAGAAAGCAGAGTGGGAAAAGGTGGCTGAAAAAATCTCTTTTCCTAGAATTTCGATTCGTTTTTGGAATCGAAGTGACGACACCAAAAGTTTTCTCTCTCAGATTCATTTGCTTGCCGTACCCAGCCTCTGGCCAGAGCCTTTTGGCAGAGTTGGGGTGGAGGCTGCCGCATGTGGGGTTCCTGCCGTTGCTTTTGATGTTGGTGGAATTAAGGAGTGGCTCAGCCATTTAAAGACCGGCGTGGTTGTCCCATTAGGATCTGATCTGCCAAGAGCATTCGCGCAGGGAATTACCACCGCATTGGAGGGGGGTAGTTATGAAAAACTCTGCGAGGAGGCTAGGAGAGTCCTCCCCTACTTCTCTCGTGAGGCTCATCTTGGCGCGTTGCTCCCATTGCTTGAAAGCTATAAATCTCAACGCTAGTCGTCTGTTTTATCAAAAGCCCGGTGAGCCTCAAAAGCCAAATCGGCGATGACGTCGTCTAGAACGTTGGGCTTTAGCTGCAGTAGTCCTGATTTCTGGTGGTCTAATAATTTGCGAACGAGCCGTTTAAAAAAGATAACCGTAATTTGGGGAACTTTTTTTCCCGATTCCTCTACGATGTCTTCGTTGGCGGCTTCCATGTCGATCAATACTTGCAGCGATAACGCCTGCATAATTGTGAGGTCAGGATTCTCCTCTTCAATTTCCTTTAGCTCCACAGGACAGCGAAAGCGTTTGAGAGGACTATCGTTGCGAACCGCTACCTTGTTCCAGGCTCTTACAAAGGAGAAAAGAAGTGGCCTGTGGAAGTATGGAATCAGCGTAGTTAGACTCTTTGCCCTGTCTTCAGCGACTGCTTGATTTAGATCTTCTGCCCGGCGATTTTTCTCTAATTCTCTGTCGTAATAGAGGGTAACACCAACGGCGATGACAGGAATTGCGGCGAGCAACAACCCTATGCGTGTCTTTCTCCAGACCTTGGCTCGCCAAGTAAAACCTTTTCCCAAACCCAATTTGGCCTGATCGGCCAAGTGCTTGAGTCCGGCATTTTTAAACGTCGAAAATTCGCCGCTGGTGAATTGAAGGCGAGTCACTGCACGAAGCCGTTGTTCGACCTCTGCAGTCATCTCTACGAGAGTGACTGGATTATTTACGATCGCTCCACTTGCCCGAAGTACTTTAGCTTCAGCGGCCGCTTGAACCTGCCATCTGCTATAGGCACTTTCTAGGTTTGCTGCTGCCTGTTCTAAAGAAAGGGCGTTACTCGGACTTGCCGATGGAGGCGGCGCCTTAAGTGCTTTTTCTAACGAGGGCTTTAGGGGACTCTTCCCGTCGTTCAAAGTTTTAAGCAGTTCCGCTCGATCTGCTTGCTGCAGATTGGCGAGTGATTTTAAGAGATCGCGTTCGGCCGACCCCAGTTTTGAGGTGGCCTCTCTGAGATCTCGGGAAACTTCTTTAACCGTGTCGATTTGTCTCTGCCAAGTTTTGACATTGAGACTAGCCCGCTTGGCGAGCATTGCCGCAAGGATCGATTCCCCCGCTACGATAGAGCCCGCAAGATAACGGTACTTAGGCTCACTCCATACCTTGCTTACAAATTCGTAGGCAAAGCTGTCTAAGGGATCATTTTGGGCAGGAGGGGCCTCCATTTGCTTTTGGAGTTCGCGCTGAAATTTTTTTATATCGTCGGCGTTCGGATTGTCGCCGCCAAAGAGAGGTGCTGAAAAAGGGCCGCAAAATGCCGAAATGCTGAGGTAAATAACGGCCCGTTTAAAACATGCCATAAGAGTCCCCCTGTTTTTTAAATTCGGTCACCTCTGCGTATCCAATTCTCTAGAAACAAAGCAAGTAAATAACGCAACGAATCAATTCTTAATGCATGGGAACTCAAAAATAGGTTAGAGGGGAAGGGATGCACTGATGATTCGGGGGACTCATGAAGCTCGCTTTGACGGTTTCGTTCCTTACAGTTCTTAACTTTGCAACGGCTAGGGCCGAGCCGGCCCACGTGGCGTCGTTCAAAAAGCTACAGACGATCGCACAAAAAATCCAAACTCGTCTTTCCCAAAAACGAGATTCCAAAGATCAGGAACTCATCGATTTAGGAAGCGAAGGAATGACGGTAGCTGGAGACGCTGCCGCCTCCCTCAAATTATTTATCGACGATATTATCGGCGGTCTTCTCGGCGTAAACGGACGGAAAGGGGAGGCCATTGAGAAAGGTCCGCGGCCCGATGAACTGGCTTTGATTGCCGTAATGATACGGGCGGATGTTATCGGTGGGAAATACGAGAGACCCGCGGCATTGCTCGACGCCTTGGCGGGGAACCTCCATCTGACTTCCGTGTGGCTCATCTCGGCACATTCTGTTGCCTTAGGTTCTGGACGCTTACGCCTTGCCTATTCTGATTACCGCACCATCCGCACGCAGATGGAAAAAAACTTAGATCTGCTTCGAAATATTTTTCCGGCCTCTGTTTCCGTTACAGAGTTGAGAAGCCTTTTTTCTGTGCCGCCTAGGACAGAACCTCCAGCCGAAGCACAAAAGTTTCTAACCGGGATCTTCTCTTTAATCGAGAATGTTTCAGCCAATTTTGACGGGTATCGAAGGTCTTACCCACAAAAAAATCAGGAG
>JAYVQZ010000100.1:0-2727 GCA_043776735.1 Deltaproteobacteria bacterium
GGAAAACCTGTCGCCTTCCTTATGGGGCAGGCGCTCGCAGAAAGCCCGCAGACTTCTGCGGAACTTCTGCTGCTCCGTACAGGAAAAAGCTACAGAAAAACCGAGGTTTCCTGTTTTCAAAAAAAACTGCAAAACTGCTGCCGAGTAGTATCCTCTATACCACTACTCTTACCCCTACAATCTGACAGCCAAAGCTCCATCACTCCCCCCATCCAACGTCTTCTCGAACTACCAAATACAAGGGGGAATATGTGAACAAAAGAAACTACTGTCTAATACTTACAATACCGTTTCTAGCATCTTGTGCATCCATTGAGCGAAGCACATTGCTCGGAGCCGCCGCTGCCGGCGCACTCGGAACTGGAATCGGCATTGCCGTTGAGAAGAGTCCTGGCAGTGCGCTGATTGGGCTGGGCATAGGCGCTATCGTCGGCGGGGCGTTGGGGTTTGCGTCTCATAAGGAGAGCGAAGCCAAAAGGGGACAGGCAATCAATCCTTTGGTCACCAAAGACTTTAAGGACAACGTGCCGACTCTCTCGACTCCTGAAGTACGACGGGTCTGGATACCGGCGAAAGCAGAAGGCAATAAATACGTAGAAGGACATTTCATTTTTGTAATTGATCGCCAAGCCGTTTGGGGGAAGTAAGCATGGAACCAATCAATAAACCTAAACCCAAAGCCATACCAGTTACCCGGGCGGTGCTGACTGAGGACAGCGTAAGGAAGATAGAGTCTTGGCTAATCCAAGTAAACAGCGTTTGCCCCGGCATTCGACTGAAACGACAAGACCTAGTGAACTGGCTCGTCACGGAGAAGGGGGAGCAGTTGAGTCCGTCGGATCTCAAGTCAGTTAAAGATCGCTTCTACGACGAGATCGAGTTGGCCCAGTGGGCATTGAGCCAGTTAATTGCCGCTAAAATACGCAATGAGAGGGTGTCATTGAATGAGCTGATTCGCGGTGGAGGTTCGAGCCCTGGAGAACCGGCAAGGCGCAAGATTCGGAAGAAGCCACCCTCAAATTCGAGCAATCAGCTCCCTCAAAATGAGGTGGGTGCCCAAAGTGGTCACGAACAGGGGGAGATGCTATGAATTTATCCCGCTCAAAAACGAACGTTTCGGAGCCGGTCTTTGAAAATGAAATGGGGCTAATGAAAGCTTCGGAGTTTTGTGCTCGCTTTGGGTACTCGGTAAAAACCGTTTACGAATGGAAATACCGACCAAAACGAAACAAAGTTCCCGAGAATTTAGTCGTTAAGTTCCGAGGTAAGCTATTCATAAGAACTGACGTCTTAAGGGACCTAACTCTCTTTGCACGGACCTCGTAAGGGGCCAGTGAGAAAGGCAGTTAAGTCATGTCAAAACCTAAAAAACGTACTCTCAAAGATGGCAGAATAGTTTGGGAAGTCGTCGGTCGCGAAGGCGGTCGTGAATCAAGAAGTGTAAAAAGACGTTTTGATTCGAGCAAAGCGGCTAGTGAGTATCTCCAAGAGTTCCGAAATCAAAAGAAAATGATTAGGAATGGAGCCCTTTCTGGCAGCTTTCACAAGACTACTTTTCGCGAGGAGTCTCAAAACTGGCTCGATAATCTCAAGCTGAGATGTACGCCTGGTCATTTTCGTAGGTGCGTCGATGTCATAAAAGACTTCAACTCACGGTACGGGGGCTTGGAGCCGAATAAAATCACCCCTGATTTTATGACGTTCATTCAGAGGGATCTTAAGGACCGAGCTGGTCGAAAAGCTGAGACTACCTACTCAAATGCTTCCATAAATCGGTACACCGAAGCTGTATGCGCAGTGATTCGGTTTGCGTTTGCTCAAAGGCGCATTCCCTACAACTCTGTCGCTGGTTTCAGAAAACTTCCCAGGAATTCTCCTGAAATGCTTTTTTGGGAGGAAATCGAGGCCCGTGCTTTTTTGGCTTGGGCTGACGGGAAGTACAAGGATCTCGACAGTACGGTGGTTCGTACCGCACGGAAGAACTACGTTGTGTACCTCCTCGCCCTAAATACAGGGATGAGGGCCGGAGAGATTTGGGGGCTTAAACCCCGGGATCTCTCGTTTAGTACCACCGGTGAGGGCGATACGATCTTCGTCCGAAGGCAGTACCACGGGATGGAGAAGAAGTTCGCTCCGCTTAAGGGCAGCATCCGTACAGGTAAGGATAAGAGTCGGCATGTCCCGTGTTCACCAATGCTTCGTCAAGAACTCGAGGCTTTGATCGAATTCAATAAGACAGAAATCGATCAGACCGTATTTCACAGCGTGGCGGGTGAACCTGTTCAGCATGACTCATTCGTGGGTAAGTTCCATCGCGATATTGGGCATTGGAAAGGCAGGCGTATCCGTTTCCATGATCTTAGGCACACGGCGGCTACGCTCATGCTCTCAAAGGGCGTGGATATAAAGACCGTGAGTGAGATTATGGGGCACGAGAATATTTCGACCACCATGCTCTACGTCCATTTGTTAGGTAACCAAATCAAGAAGGTTTCGAAGACCTTTTCGATAGTTCCTACCGAGTCTCATCCCGCGACTAATTCTCAAAAATGAAAAACCAAATTCGGTAGTGTTCGGTTGCCTTCGAAAACTGGTGCAGCATTTGTGCAGCATTTGTGCAGCATTTTGGGGGGTAAAACGAAAAACGCTGAATCAGCCTTCCGGCTAACTCAGCGTTTTTACTTACTTTAATTTGGTAGCGGGGAGAGGATTTGAACCTCTGACCTT
>JAYVQZ010000101.1:0-2724 GCA_043776735.1 Deltaproteobacteria bacterium
CCTTTTCCCCCACCGCTGCCGCCTGCACCGCCGCCGGACCCACCGCCGGGACTGCCGCCGCCACCACTACCGCTGCCGGAAGTGGTATGGCCATCGTTCGGTTGATTGCTCGCAATGTCTTGTTCAGGAAATTTTGGGTCGGGCTGTTTCAGTTCTTCACGGATCGCTTCACGCTGGCGTTGAATAGTATCTAGATTTCCTGCCAGGGATCTTTCCGCGGCGGCTAGTTTATCTAACGCCTGCATTCCACTATTCGTAATCCTCACGGCTTCGGGGGCTAGCACATCTAAGACCATCGCGGCTGCGCGACGGTGATAGCTATCGATGCCACCTTGGTCTGTAACGCCTAAATCCAAATTGACCTCTCCCTGATGCCCAGTCTCATTTGATGTCCTAAAACGACTGAAAGCACTCCGGAGCCCTTCGGGATTTGCGTCCGAACGTCTGTCGCTAGCGGCTAGTACAGCCGCAATTTCAAAACCAAAACCACGAACCTGACGAGTAAACGCATCGCCAATGGATTCACCATTTGCGGCGAGAGCTTCCCAAGTCATTAGAAAAAGTGAAGGAAGAAAATGGGGAATGAAGCGCATTTCGTTTTGTCCAGTTTTAACTTTGGTGGCTGATTGCGGCTTAATCTCAGCTCCGGCTTTTTTACCTACTTCGCGCCAGAAAGAATCAGCGCAAAGGGAGACGGCCGTAGTCGGGCCACAAATGACCTTGATATCTTTGTCCTTGTCCGCATCGGTACTAGAAGCGAATGCGCCCAATCTCTCCGGGCGGGTGTAGAATTTTTCTCCGGTTTGGATTTCATCCAGCCATTGCTTTAGTATTTTGGGAGTTTCGGGATCAATTCGGCCATCGGCGGTATCCAAAGTAATTAAGGAATCCGGTTCAGTGCCATGAAAGTTTTTGGTCGCTATCGTCTGAACGATTTCTGCTTTTAAATGAGGAAGTGACTGAAGAGCTAGTTCGTCAACTTTCTTTGTGGTGTCTGATTCTGCCTTAGATTTTAAGACTAGTTTTTCCTTATCTTTGTCCTTTAATTTTCCGACGGTTTCTTTGTCCACCATTTGCAAATAGATCGGCTTAAAATTACTTAGCTTACCTACGGTGTCTACGTATCGGCGAGCCTCGCGCCCTTCCTTCTTTTCAAGCTCGGCGTCTTTTTCGACAAGCGCTTGTCTCTTCTTCTCATTTTCCTTTTCAAACTCGGTGCGACGGCGATCTTGGTCAGCTCGAGCGCGATCTAAATTTTGGCCGGCAATTCCTGCCGTTAACTCATCTTGGCTCTTTTGGGAAATGGTTCCGCTGCCCGTACCAGAGCGGCCGCCTGTAGCGGGTGCTTTGGTGGACTCAGCCATAACCGTAGCGGCCATGGCGGTAAGTAAAATAGTGGTGCTGATGTAGTAAATGGGTCTCACGACTGTCCCCCCTTTAGAAACAATCGAACGATGTATTCTATTCTGAGGTTTTAGTGTGCAACCCTAGGGCCGAAATTTTGAACCTGCCCAAGCACGGCAAATCGTACAAAATAAAGACGATGGTGTAGCCCAAAACACGCTGTCTAAGGTTTAGACATAAAGGACTGAGGAGCTGAGAAACGAAGCTTTGTCTCATTTTTCACTGACGAAGCGCATGATGGAATAGCAGAATGCGATGGGAATCCAGCCACTTTCGCTCTTCGCAGCGCTGTCCAGTTCGGTAGCGGTGCGCGCATTGAAAGCCTCTTTTTTGAATGAGCGCGTGTTTTGTGCCAGCGGGTAGAGGCGTGCGGCCAGCTCGATGGAAAGGTTAAAAGCGGCGTGCGTGCCGACAGGCCCCGACTGTCCTAAGGACAGCTTTTTACCTGCCCGCTCAGCCTTCTTCTCAGGGTCAAACTTATCGCGGGTCTCTTTGGCCGCCCAGCGGATGACGTCGCTAAGGGTGGCCGGGCGTTTAAGCTTTTGGCTGAGAAGGTTCTTGAGTATTTCGAGGTTCGTATCCGTCTCGTCATCAATGGCAACCCGAAGCTCAGAGATATTTTGGGCTATGGGTTTTATTCCCTCGGGCAGTAGCTCTTGAGGACAGCCGATACTCACGGCCCTCTCAAGCTCTTTCTGCTTCATGAACTTTGCGTTATCTATCCACTGCGCTTGGTTTTGCGGGGTGATGACCTTGGTAATACGCCGCGCCTTTGAAACGGAGAGTTCGCCTTTAACCACTGCTTCTTTTAGTTCTGGCACCGTACGCGCTACTTCAGCAATTCTTTGAAAGTAGAACGCCTGGCTTTCGGAAAAGTTCAGGTAATCCAGGCAGTACTTAAAGATGCCTGTGCAACCTACGTCATCAAATAATCGCTTAGACTTCATCTCCATGAGTGAGCAAAGAAGCTCTCCTTCGCTGAGCAGAATCGTCTTTGCTAGTTTTAAATTCTTTTCGTGAATTACCTGCGTTTCAATCTTCATGAAGAGTTTTTACCACGCATTTTTTAATCTCCCTTTTTCACGGCAGGATGGCTGTAGTCGCAAAGTGAAAAGAGCAATCGTTCCACTCCTTATTCATTCAGAAACTCACTGATTGAGGCTCACCTAAAGGCTCAAAAGGTAGTAATTTCTGAGCTGCAGACGTCAACAATCCAAATCCCATTTCACCGCCATTTGCTGTCAACAGGGTCAGGGGAGCGTGGTGTAACGGCTCAGTCTTTGGTTATTTAAGGGGGAGCTTTTGGGAGTAAATTAAAAA
>JAYVQZ010000102.1:0-10605 GCA_043776735.1 Deltaproteobacteria bacterium
GAGCCATTCGCGTAGGAAGCTTTTTTGGCGCTCAGTCCCCAAAGCGAATGCTTGGGGACCGCGCGTAATACCCCAAAAAAATAACCAGCCAGCCAGTCCGACTAAAACAGCGGCAAGACTACGGGCCAGCATTAACGAAGGCGGAATGGCCTTAAGAGGAGCAAAAGCTATTAGAAAAAAGCACGCAAAGAGAATACCAACTATCCGATCGGGGCGAATGTAGTCCACCACTCTTAGAAATCCCGCCATTTTTCTTCCTAGGGAGAGGGGGTTTATTTCGGACGCTCTAATAAAAAGCGCCAACTCAGCCATTTTTCTGCCGCGCGTAAACTGGAAATTTCCATCCAAAAAAAGACAGGAGCAAAAAAACCGAAAAGAAAAATTCCATAGACGTATTTAAACTGAGCTGCTGGCGCCGTGAAAAAAACTATCCCTAATCGAGAAACAAGAAACAGCGCCGCAGCAGCCGTACCAGGGGCTATAGGAAACAGACAGAGGGCTAAAAAAAGAACGAACAACCCAATCCCATTGCTGGCTGCGATCTTTTGCGCCGGGGCATTTTGATCAAAAACAAGGGGACCCAAAAACATGAACTGTCTATCATGTAGCCAGTCCCACAGTGGAGCCTTCTTTATGCCCAAATCATGTCGGCTCTGAATCGCATCCGGATAGTCTGCCGTAAGATCGTCAGAAACATAATAGGTATGCGGAAAAAATCCATTCATTGCTTTGAACATATTCCACCGATTTTTAAGAAAGATCCCTGGATTTTGCCATACCATTTTTAGAAACAACGTACGCAAAACTTGGACGTCACTTGTGCTTAACTCGGCTCGTAGCGCCGACTGAATCGCCGGAATTCCATAAGGATCGTAATTTTTTTTTAGGATTGAATAGTCAAAAAACCGATCGATGAGCTTATTGTCAGCCGCACGATTATCCGTTTTGTACGGATGGCGAATCATTTGGCTTAAAGGATTAAAGAACGCCGTCAATGAGTAACTTGGTTGCAGGGGGAATGTCCCGGTCCAACTGGGCATCCACTGAAATAACAAAATCCCAAACACCAAACAGGACCCGATAAATAAAGCTACCGCCTGCTTATTCCAAAGACAAATCCGGTTGAGGAGAAACGGAAGCAAAAGGGTCGTGAATGCCGTTTCCAGACGCAGTTTAGCCGTGCAGACAACCCAAAGACCGTAGCCACAAATGAGTAAGCGTGAAGGCTCCCTTTTTTCCCAGCGAAAAATTCGGTACCAGGGCAAAAACAGGGCGCAGCCTAAGTGGCACCAGGAAAACAGAATGTCTCTATTAAACGAGATGGTCATCCCCCCGTTTAAGGGATTTAGGAGGAAGGCCAATAAAAGCAACCGCCAAAGCCAACTATTGCCACTGAGAGCTGTCGGCAAGCTGAATATAAACCCTGTGGCTACCGAGATCCCCACAGTCTGCACCACAGCCACAAACCCTGGATGGCGGGAAAGTTGCTGCAAGGAGAGAATAAAAAGCGAGTACAGAGAAGACGCCCATTCAAACAACTGGAATTTCGCAACAGAGTTCAGCACCGTATACGAGTCATAAATAAAAAAACCTGGCCACTGTCCCGCGACCCAACTTCCCAATATCAAAAGAGCAATGCAAGTCTGCAATAACCATTCACTGGCAAAACTTTTATGACGAGAGGAAAGATCGGCGTACTTTTTTGGGCCTCGTGTGATAGCCCAAAAAAATAGCCAGGCAAAAAAACCAACGGAGAGTGCGGCAAGCGAGCGAGCCAGCAATATGGTGCGAGGCGCCTTTGAAAGATCAGGGGACAAAAACATAAAGAGCAATCCCGCCAGAAGACCCGCCGTCCAGTCTGCCCGAACCCAACGAATCGCTTTTGCAAGGGCGGTCATCGGACAGAAACCGTACCGCTTTCCGGCACACAGCGAACTTTTTCCGAATTTTCCTTTGGAGATAGAAGCGCATGTAATCGACGATAACCCTCTTCAAATAGAATCTCATTACTGGGAGCCGTATGAATACCGGCCATATTTAGGTAGATCAAGGCCGCCAAGAGCTCTACACGATTTGGATCCAAACCCCTTCGCTCAACAAATTTTAACAAAAGCGAGCGCCAGTGAGATCCTCTTGAGGTTGCGCAGACTGCCTCCGGATTTTTGATTTTTGCAGTTTGGATCTTTCGAAAATCAAGATCGATACTCGCTAGTAGCTTTGCCAGATCATAGTAGAGATCACCCCACGTCAAAGAACCGGCAAAGTCCTGCCGCCAATCCAACAGTGAAAACTGACCGGTCTCTTCATGATAAAGAATATTGTCTAGCTGGAGATCTCCGTGAAAAATGACTGGCACCACATTCGATAGTTCGGCCCAGGGAACTCTAGCCAAAAGGGCTTCCACGGATCGCTGTGCGTCTGGCCCCACGGAGTTACCATTGTTAAAAAAAGAGGCAACGCGCTCGACTGTCTTATTGCGGTAAAAGGCGATTGCGCGTTGTTTTTTTTCAGTCTCAGAGACCTCAAACGCATGCCACAGATTCTGTTCAAGCCATGCTAGAAAATGATCCAGAGATACCACCGTCACAGAATCATATAAGGTCTTTCCTGGGCGGTACTTATAGGAAAAAAAATGCTGCCGCGATTGAATAACTTTAGGGATAACACTTCCCAAAACTTGGGTGCGCGCCACACGCTGGGAGACCATTTCGGCGTCGGCAAAATACTTTATGACCCGGCCGTTTACTAAATAGAAAAGCTCTCCTACTTTGGCAAAACCGCCGCGCTTATACTGCCGTCCTGCAGATTCGTATCGTTCCCAGGTACCAATGTCTAACCACCCCCGCATGGGACGCGCAAATAGCCCGGGCCCTCTTTCAATCGCAAGCAACGCTGAAAAACCTCGAGACAGTTCCAGAGATCTGTCCTTGAGATACCACTTTTCCAACGCCCTAAAAAAGAGATCAGTGTGAAACACATGGGCTAATCCGGTAAATGCTTGAAATTCACTTCCCGAGACAGTCTCCTTATCGCGAAAAGCCAAGACCTCAGTGTCTTTTATTTGGGCATTGCAGTAGTTGGCAGACAGTGCGTTATCAACCTGCCCCACTGCGATCCAATCGCGATCGCCTTCCCCGTGATTCTCTTCAAGCCCCTCCCAAAGGGTGTCACAGCAAATTAAATAAAAGGGAGAATGAAGTCTGTCGCGGCAGGCCAAAACCGAGGCGCCTGGACCGGAACCAAAGCCCTCGAAACCTGCAACCCGAACAAACTCAACGGAAAGGTTAGGATGGGCCAACTCCACGTAGTCGATCACGTCGCTGCCGCAGAAACCCACTGCAATAACAAAATGCGCCCTGGGCCCAATGAGTTTAAGAAACTTTTCAATGAGGTGGGACAGAGCGGCAGTTTCCCCAAGGGGAAGCAGGGCCTTGTGTGTCAGGTTCGCGTAACGACCCATTCGCGAACCCGAGCCGGCGGCAAGAATGCAGACTGTACTCGTTTTCGAATGAGCTCCGGTTTGCATTTTGATTTCAACTTTACCCCAACCTGGGGCAAAATCTTAGAGTGAAATCTGCGCAAAAAAATTTTCTCTTTATTCCTACCTATAACGTGGTGGACCGTGTCCTGCCTGTGCTGGACGCAATCCCCCTTTCTACACTCAAGCGATTTGAAGGTGTTTTCATCGTAGACAACCGAAGTTCCGACGGCACTCGAGAAGCATTGAAAGCATGGCTACGGCAACGCGGCGATTCACGATTCCGATTATTATTCAACGCAGCAAACTATAGCCTTGGCGGTTCCACCATTATCGCGCTGCGCGAAGCGATCGCTGCGGGTGGTGACTTTCTGATCTGCCTGCATAGCGATGGCCAAGCCGATCCGCGCGCTTTGGATGGCTTTTTGGATCGCGCCGTTCCCTCGGTGGATTTTGTTCTGGGAAATCGACTCTCCGATCGTTCTCTGGCTCGCGACTACTCTTTAATTCGCTGGCTGGGGAATTGGTTTTTTGAAAGAATTCAAAATGCCATTACCAAACAAAAGCTCGGTGACATTGGCGCCTACATCGCTTTCAATTTAGATACCGTCCGAAAACTTCCGTATTGGACCCTGCCTTCGGACATGAGCTACCAGCCTCTTTTGGTACTGGCAGCAGCCCGCGCTAAAAACATCAGTGTGGTTGATTTTCCCATAACCTGGGGGAAAGCCGATCGTACGAATATCAATCTGTTTCGCTACGGCAGTCTTCACCTGGTAAGACTTGGGGGATTTTTCCTAGGTCACCCACCCTATTGCGCAAAACAGCTTTCGGACTTTCAAACCCGATTGATTCCCTGCAATGTAAATTAGTCGGGAAGTCGTTTTCCCTAAAAACACAACTCCTTGTTGAACTTTCCAGAACTCCCCCTACAGTTACAAAATGCTCATTGCGGCGGCCAAACGATTTCTATTTCTTCAGAATTTTGTTGCAAGAGTCTTTTCTAAGGTCTCTCCGATGGTGGAGCACAATCTGCAAAAATATGAGGCCATCCGAAAGGCTTTTTTTATTACCGGGCTAGGACAGCTTGAGGGAGATTATCTAGAGTTTGGAGTTTTCACGGGAAGTTCTTTGATTTTTGCCACCAGGTTTCACAAGAAGTTAAAGAGTCTTGGCAAAGTGAATACTCGGTTTTACGGATTTGATTCCTTCAAAGGTTTTGGAGAAATGGGAGCGGGCGATATGCATCCGTTTTATCGGGATGATATTTTTCGGGTCGATTCCAAAAAGGTCATCGGCAATATAAAAAAACAGACCAAGGGTGTCGAGGTCAATATCGTGGATGGCTTTTTTGAAAAGACACTTGTGGAAAAAACGGCATCGCAACGAGATATCCAAAAGGCACGCATCGTCTTCATCGACTGTGATCTCATGGAGCCTACAAAACTGGTCTTTCAGTGGGTTAAGCCAGTGCTCCAGGAGGGGACGGTACTGATCATGGACGACTTTTATTCATTCCGCGGCGCCGAGTGCAAAGGAGTCGCCGGAGCCTTCGCGGCTTTTACCAAGGCAAATCCCCAGATTCACTTCCGGCGCATTCATGACTTTGGCTACGGTGGGATTTCGTACATTATCTCGAAGATAGAAACGACGCAGGAACAAAACTAACTTTATTGGTCACTTGGAAACCTTAAAAAATAAATCGTTTCCGCCCGACATTGAGAAGAATTGCTGTAGCCACCATAAAGGTGATTAGAGAGGATCCGCCATAGCTAAAAAACGGCAACCCAACCCCTACAATAGGAAGGATGCCGGTAACCATCCCTAGATTAATAAACATGTGCCAAAAGACAATGGTTCCCACACCGAATGCCAAAAGCATCTCAAATTTTGCCCGAGCGCGCGAAACTATTCTCAATGCATAAACACAATACGTCGAGTAAAGAGCAAGCAAAACTAGACAGCCCAAAAAACCCCTCTCTTCGGCAAAAACTGAAAAAATAAAATCAGTGTGCTGCTCAGGTATGAAATTGAGCTGGGATTGCGTTCCTTTTAACCATCCCTTACCCACCACTTTTCCGCTACCCACGGCAATTTTACATTGAAGTGCATTGTAACCACTGCCCTTGGCATCACGACCTGGATCTAAAAATGTCTTCACCCGATCGCGCTGGTAATCGCGCAATACGAAGCGATAGGCAAGAGGGCCAGCAATAAGACCTGATACGATCACTATCAAAAGCGAACGCCAGTGAACTTTTAGAAACAGAACCATCGAACCTGAAATTAAAAAAATAACACCCGCCGTACCGAGATCGGGCTGCAAAAGAGTGAGAACAAAGTAAGGAATCACGAACAGGGCCGGGAAGACGAGCCGGCGAAGGGTGTATGGGCCCGTCTCTCTATCCACACTAAAGATCTTGGCCAACGTAAAAACAATGGCCAATTTTGCAATTTCCGATGGCTGCAGATGAAAAAATTTAAGATCGATCCATCGTTGCGACCCGCCGCCAACACGGCCAATAAACATCACCAAAAAAAGCAGTATTAAACAGACGGCATACGCCGGATAGGCCAGTTTTTCCAGAATCTGAACGTCCAGAAAGAGAATAATCGAACCCAGCGCAGTTCCCACGAGAAAAAAAATGATTTCTGTCTTCCACAGACCATGTAGTCCCGGCCCCTTTGCTGCACTATAGAGCGTGATTACGCCCATGCAAAACAGCACAAGAACGGTGAGGATCAGGCCCATGTTAAAACTACGAATAATGTTGGATTCGGTTCTCAGCTCGGCCATCGTTTCCTCATTTACGTTCCATCCGTGCTTTTTTTACCGGCGCCAGGAAGTTCCACAGGAGGGGCAGGTAGCGCCTCTTCACTTTCTTGTTCCAAAGGTTCAGCCACTTTCTTTGTCTTCTTTGGCGTCTCTTCAGTCGCCGCGGCAATCCGACCCGTCTTCGCCATCTTAGAATGGAGCACATCGGCCGGCAGTGGATCGCCTGCAAGGGCCGCCTGTTTGGTCAAATAACTCTCGATGACCTCTCGGACCAATGGCGCACCCGCAGTTCCATGGCAAGCGTGCTCGGCTAACGCCACCACTGCAATTTGAGGGTTCTCCCGCGGAGCATATCCCACAAACCAGCCGTGATGCCGATTCTCATAGGGCATGTTCTCGCATTTTTGGGACATGATATCGGTAAACGCCCTCACCTGCGCGGTACCGGTCTTGCCAGAAATCGACGTGATTTTGCTATGCCCGCTCACTATGGCTGTGCCCCCAGGGGAGTTGGCCACTTCAAACAACCCCTCTTTCACATTATCAAAAACGTCTTGAGGGAGATCGATCTTACGGACTAGTTCGGGCTGAAACTCTTTTACCGTCTCTCCATCGCGATTTTCCATGCGGCGGATAACAAACGGTCGGTACAAAAATCCGTTGTTACTAATGGCAGCATAAGCGGCCACCATCTGGAGCGGGGTGACCTCAACATATCCCTGACCAATGGCCACACTGAGCGTTTCCCCTGGATGCCAAATGTCTTTGTAAGTTTTCTTTTTCCATTCCGTATCAGGAATCAAGCCACGCGACTCACTACCGATTTTCAAACCGGTGGCAGCCCCCAAGCCAAACATTCGGGCATATTTTGCAATGCGGTCGATACCTAAAGTATTCCCCAAAAGGTAATAATAAACGTCGCAAGATTCCCGAATCGACTTAATGAAATCAACGGTGCCGTGCCGTTTCCAACAGTTAAACTTCCGATTTCCAAAGTGCAGCGACCCGTTGCAATTAATCGTATGCTGCGGGGTTACGGCCTTTTCCGCCAGCCCCGCAATTGCCATGAAGAGTTTAAACGTGGAACCTGGCGGATAATGATCTTGGATAGAACGATTTCGCAAGGGACGGGTTTTGCTCATCGACAAATCCGCCCACACTTTCTGATTCACTTCGCGTCCTGAAATGGACCCAGGTTCATAAGAGGGAAAGTTAACCAAGGCAAGAATCTCTCCGCTCCTGGGATCTAGAGCTACCATTGAACCCTCAAATCCCTTCGCTCGCATTGCGTTTCCCGCGGCGACCTGAAGATCGACATCAATCGTGAGGTAGATATTACTTCCCTGCATCGGTTCTTTTTGGGAAATGTAGCCTAATAAGCGCTCATTGCCTTCGGCTTTGCGCCTGCGTCCCATCGCGTCGACCTCTACGTAGCCGATTCCGTTTTGGCCACGCAGATGGGCGTCAAAAGTTCGCTCGATTCCCATCTTCCCAATATAGTCTCCCATCTGCAGCTCTTTTTTTGAGTCGTTGCGAATGTCATTGGGGGTCACCTCGCCCGTGTATCCTAAAAGCTGAGCGCCTAAATCTCCATAAGGGTAACGTCTCTGAATCGTGGCCTCGATGTCCACGCCCGGAAAGCCCTTGGCGTCCATTTCGATTGCCGCAAGGACGTCTTTGTCTACGTCGGATTTTAAAAGGATGGGATAAAACGAAGGATTGCGATTAATTTTCGCAAGTTTTTTTCCCAGCTCTGGCATCGTGATATTCAATGCCTTCGCCAGTCGCTGGTTATTATCTTGATTGAAATTGTAATACTGGGAGAGAAGAACCACGTCGAATGCAGCTCGGTTATCGACAATAACTTTGCCGTGACGATCGTAGAGAATACCGCGCGTGGAAAAGAGCCGTTCCTTCTTAAGACGGTTGGCTTCGGAGAACTTTCTTAAATCATCTCCTTTTAGGATCTGAAGATAAAACAGCCGAGCACCCACCGCCGAGCAGGCCAGGAAGACCAACGCCATAAACAGATTGGCACGCCTACGGTACTCCCTGATTTCGTCTTCCCTTCCTATCACGATGCGACCTCGTAGAGTTCCATATTAGCCCGATCCGTCTTAAACGTAGTGCGATCGAGGGTCTCTCCCAAAAAGAAAATCACCAGCCCATAAAAGGGCATGAAGAAAATGCCACTCCAGGGAAAATTAGACTCAATAAATACCGGCCAGGAAGGGCCGAAGAGACCGGCAATCAAAGGCAGCAAAAACCGGCCAAATAGGGAAAGTGAAAAAAGCACTAATAGGGTAGAAATCCATCCACTGGCGTAAATTCCGTACCGCATCAACCTGCCTAAGAAAAAGAGGGCCAAGTAATAAAAGGCAAACACTCCAAACGGAGCGCTGCTGCAAAGGGAGAAGAGGTGGCTACAAAAAAGGGACAGAATAAAACCTTCCCAAATAGCGCGACGTTGCGCGAAAAAAACAATGAAGGGTGCCAGAAGATCGGCACTAAGAATGAAATTTGGTAACACGGCAGCCGAGGCAGAGCGCACCATTAGCACTCCATATACGAGGAGCACAAAAAAGACCGGATTTAGACTGTTAAGAAGTCTTTTCTGGCTGGGGTGGAGAAAGAACAATAAACACCTCTTCCAAGCGGTAGATATCGACCGCCGTCTTAACCGTTACAAGCTGCAAAATTCCATTGGAGCTGAGCGAAACAGCCGATACATGGCCGATCAGGAGCCCTTTGGGAAAAACGGATCCAAAACCTGAGGAGACAAGGGCATCGCCAACAGCGACGTCTTCCAGCCTATCAAGGTACTTCATCTTGCATTGAATCTGCTTAGCTTGGCCAGTCACAATGCCGCGCGCACGGCTCCGTTGCACAATAGTATCGATGTTACTGGTGGGATCAAGCAGAGTAAGAATATCGGCATAGGTCTGCGACACCCTAAGCACTCTCCCGACTAAGCCGCTAGGGCTAATCACGCCCATGCCGACCTGCACCCCATCTGCGGTGCCTTTATCAATGCGGATCGCATCATAATCGTTGGAGGCGTCCGTGGCGATGACGTGGGCGGCAAGCAGCTTTGACTCCAGGCGGCGTTGAAACGTCAAGGCATCCCGAAGCCGTTGGTTCTCCCCCTCCACCTCTTGGAGGGCGGCAATCTTTGTGCGCGCCAGATCGAGATCGCGAATCAATTCATCATTCTTTTTTTGGGCAGTTACTAAAAACAGGTAGTGATCAAAAACCTTGCGGCCACCGTGGGTGAGGTAAAAGAGGTTCTTTTGAGCGCCACCTGAGGCGTCGATCAATAGGTTATCAATGGCGCCCGTTTTCCCCTGACGGTGTCGATAGACATAGACCGACATAATCGTGATGAGAAAGGCAAGGGATGAAACAAACCAGTATTTTCGTTGTGTGGGCACGTTTTAAATTGGTTTGATTTTCTCTACAAAGACCGGATTCTTGATAGACGTCTTTAATTCCCTGAGTCAGTATCTCTAGGTTCTTAAAACCGGGAGAGAGACCACAGAAAATGCGATGCCTGAAAAGAACCATGACCTTGCATTTATTAATCTTTCTCCTTATATGTAACCTATTTTGCGGTGAGCCTCAATGTTAGATTCCATCCGAAAACGAAAAGAAAGCGTCGTAACCGTCTTCCTGGTTGTCCTAATGGCAGTGATCATGGGCTTCTTTGGATTCAACCAGATGGGGGCTAAAGACGCCGATAGCAAAGGTGGCGGAGGCGGTCCTGCCGTAATTGTAAATGGGGAGGCGGTCTCAAAACGGGAGTTCCAACAAGCTCTCGAATACAAGCTAATGCAATACCAGCAGATGCTGGGCGGACAGTACGATGAGAAGTTTCTGGCGGCCCTCCAGGTGCCCCAACGGACTTTAGAGGAGCTGATTCAGCTAAAACTCTTAGCCCAACAAGCCACCCGCCTTGGCGTAGTGGTTCCCGATGAAGAACTCATCGAGCAAATCCATTCCATCCCCTACTACCAAAAGAATGGCCAGTTTGACGCAGCGACCTACTCCAAAATTCCAAATGTGGGAATGGAAGAGCGGCGCCAACGAGAACGACTGGCTCTCTCTAGGTTGCAAAACTACCTTGTAGAGCGGGTGAAGATGACTCCTGCTGAGATTCAGACCGCAGCTCAGCTCAAGGATACCAAGGTCGATCTTGACTATGCCAAGATCGATTTCAACGAGATGGCCAAGAAGGCGGGAACTTCAGGCGCGCAAGTGGACCAGTACCTAAAAAAAACTCCTGAAGCCGAAATTCAAAAATATTACGACGAGCACCGTAAAGATTTCGTTGAAAAGGCCAAGGTAAACATTC
>JAYVQZ010000103.1:0-10594 GCA_043776735.1 Deltaproteobacteria bacterium
CAATAAAGCGGGGCCAAAGCCTTTACCTTCAAAATAGTTCTCCCACGTAGCGACCATCACTACCGCATTAATGCCACTGGTCCTTATAAAATCAATAACCGCCGCATTGAAAGCAATGGAATCTTCTCCTAGGCCGTATTGCGAGTTCTGAAAATATTCCAAAACGGGGGCCGTACTGGAATGGGTGGCCACAAAAGCACCGACACCAGTTTCCTTGCAAAGAGACTCAAACGCGGGAACCAACGCCATGGCATGGCTGTCACCCGAAATCAGTACTTTTGCCGGTGTCCGTATGCCCCCGAGACGCACTAAATTCTCAGGAACATCACTGACCGACATCTCCAATACTATGGCCCGTTCGTTTGCGGCCTTCAGATACGAGGAGGTCTGAGCTGACATTCTGCTATCAAATCCGTTGTGCCGGTCCAGACTTATTCCGGCGACCAATAGCAAGCCTCCAAAAACAGTAGCTCCCCAGAAAACTGATTTTGCACTGCGAAAAATTAGGCGTTTACGAAATGGCTGTTCGATATACTTCCACGACAGAATCGCCATCAGAAAGCTAACCCCAATGAGCAACCATCGTCGCCCTACGCTCAACGGCTCAATTTCTGCATAGCGCGCATAGACAAATAATGGCCAATGCCAGAGGTAAAATGAATATGAAATCGCGCCAACAAACCCAAGCTGCCGTAGGGAAAGCAACCGATTCACGAACGGAGGCCGTTCTTCGTTGATTCCTGCAAGAATTAGCAATGCCGTCCCAAAAACTACAGGGACCGCTGAAAACCCGGGAAACGGTGTCTTTTCGTTAAAGAGAAAGCAAGGCAACAAAATGCCTAATAATCCTACCGTCGCCACTACCTCCTTTCGAATCGTCTGGTCCGCCAACCATGTTGTCTGGCGATAAGCTAGAAGGCACCCTGCAATCAGTTCCCAGGCGCGGGTAGGAAGCAGGTAGAACGCAGCTACAGGAAATTTTTCAACTCCGTAGACACTCAAGGCCAGACTCGCCCCACCCGTTAAAACCAAGAGTGGAAACGCCTTGTTTCGTTGGCGAACCTTGTTTAGCCCAAAGAAAAAAAGTGGAATGATGATGTAGAATTGCTCTTCGACGGCCAACGACCATAGATGGAGTAGTGGCTGCTGCTCCGAACTTTCAGAAAAATATCCGGTGGTTTGAAAAAAATGAATATTGGCCGCCACAAGTGACACACTCACAATCGACTTCCCCAACGCCTTATAGGCATCAGGGAATAGGACAAACCAGCCCGCAAGCTGAACGACAACGGTGAGTACGAGCACCGGTGGAACAATACGGCGAATTCGGCGGTCACAGAAATCAGAAAGCGAGAAACGTCCGGCGCTTAGTTCATTCAAAATTAAACGGGTGATGAGATAACCAGAAATAACAAAAAAAACGTCCACACCAATAAAGCCTCCGGGTACCGCTAGCTGCCCGTGGCAAAAGACCACGCCGATTACGGCCAAAGCTCGTAATCCTTCAACATCAGCACAGTAGCCAAGTTGCGCTTGCGAAGTTTTCATAAGGAGCACAGTCAGGAGGGACTAGACTAAAGATGGTTATTAGACGTGTAAGGACCCTTAGATTATTGAGAATTATAGCCCCGGAGCCGGTATTAGAAAACTGCAAACCAGGGAATAAGGAGGCGCTTTTTTTCCCGACATGACGAGATTTCTTCGTTCGATCTCTCAGGCCTCTAGGCCTCTAGGCCTGGGGTCTCAAACGAGGTAGTTACCTAGGATTTTAGAAAGGCAAGCCACTCAACCCGCATAACAATGGTTCCGAATTAACCATTCCGTTGAAAACTCCCGGACCTTTGGTCCGAGAGATTACAGTGAGTCGTTTATCCTTTGTACACGCTACCAGTGGAGCCGCTTCCAGGAACTTTTTAGAGCTTCCCGGTCATCGGGATGGGCGATCCGAATTAAGGCGTCCGCCCGTTCGCCAAGCGTCCGGCCATAGAGGTCAGCAATCCCATACTCCGTAACTATATAAAGTACGTGCGCTCTGGTAGTCACTACGCCAGCCCCAGCCTTCAATTCGGCAACTATGCGAAAGATCCCTTTTTTGGTGCGAGACTTCACAGCCTCTTTCGCCGCGCCCGCGGCTACTCGCTTCGCCTGGGAAATATAAAGAGGGCAGCGTTGGTGGTGGGAACGGGCGGTTTTCTAAAAAATGCGATGGCGTGGGCCGAGAATGAAACCCTCTTTCTTTCTCCTCACGTTGGCGATTTGGATCACTCAAAAACCGTTCGTAACTGGATTGGGAAAATTAGAGCCCTTCCGGTTTCCAGCGCCTCCATTTTTACGACAGATCCATACCCCGGCTACCCGTGCGTCAGGATGGCTGACTCTGCCTTCCCGGAGATAAAGATTAAGTGGTCCTACCTTCAGCACCATAAGGCACACGTTCTTTCCGGAATGTTTGACCAAAGCATTGCCCCTCCGCTGTTAGCGGTCGCTTGGGATGGAACCGGCTTAGGTGATGACGGATCGCTCTGGGGCGGGGAATTCTTTGATGTCAGTCAGAAGAACTGGAATCGAGTAGCTACTTTTCGCCCCTTTCCTCTCTTCGGGGGAGAGAGTGCGATACGAGACCCAAGAAGGGTTTCTCTAGCGCTGCTTTGGGAATGTGACAGAGAATTGCCTCCGGACCGTTTTGGGTTTTCTCAGAACGAAATTTCAGCCCTTCGCGTAATGTACGAAAAGAGATTGGAAAGCCCAAATTGTTCAAGCGTTGGCCGGCTCTTTGACGGAGTTGCCGCACTCACCGGAGTTTCACTGACAAATACCTACGAAGGCCAGGCTGCCTTCGTGGTCGAAGCCAAGTCCGAGCAATGGATCGGTCCCCCTCTTCCCTTCCCTTTTGAATTCTCAGAAGGCGTTATCGATTGGCGCTTCATGGTCAATGGAATTCAAGAATCGTTGGCGGACCGCACTTCGCCCGCTGAGATTTGTCACCGTTTCCATGTGACCCTTGCGGAAATCATTTTGAACCTAGCCCAACGAACGGGCCGCAGCTCCGTCCTGCTCACCGGAGGGTGTTTTCAAAATGGCCTACTCTGCCGACTTGCCATCCGACGATTACGGGAACATGGATTTGGTCCGTACTGGCATGAGGCCGTTCCTCCCAATGATGGCGGGCTTTCGATTGGACAGGTGATAGGCGCCTTGGAGGATTTATGTGTTTAGCAGTGCCCGGACAGATCATTGAAATCTCTGCGGATCTGTCCCCTTTTCGTGTGGGAAAAGTAGATTTCGGAGGACTCATTAAGGAGATCAACCTCTCGTTCGTCCCAGACGCCAAGATTGGGGATTATGTAATTACTCATGCCGGAGTTGCCATCCAGTCGATCCTCCCTGAGCAAGCTTTTCGGACCTTGGCGCTGTGAGAAGAGGCTGGGGCAAAATGAAGTTTGTAGATGAGTTTCGTGACAAGACTCTCGTAGCCAAATTAGTGGATGCGATTTTCAGCGAGACTACACGGAACTAGCAACTCATGGAGGTTTGCGGCGGGCAAACTCATTCGATACTCAAGTATGGAATCCAGGAGCTGCTACCTAAAAAAATAGCGCTGTTACACGGGCCTGGCTGCCCGGTCTTCGTCACCCCAGTGGCCTGGATCGATAAGGCAATCGCCATTGCAAAAATGCCGGGAACGATTCTCACCTCGTTTGGCGATATGCTGCGGGTGCCAAGGAGCTCCGAGGATCTTTTACAAGCCAGAGCACGAGGGGCAGACGTTCGCATCGTGCTCGCGCCCCCGGATGCCTTGGCCATTGCAAAACAAAATACCGGCAAAGAGGTCGTGTTCTTTTGCGTTGGTTTCGAAACTACGGCACCGGCAAGCGCCGCTCTTGTCGCGCAGGCAGCCGCGACCGGTGTAGGGAACTTAAGTCTTCTCGTTTGCCACGTTCTGGTTCCGCCAGCCCTTCGAGCTTTGCTCGACAACCCCCAGAACGCTATCGACGGATTCTTAGCTGCGGGTCATGTTTGTACTGTAATGGGTTTTGAAGAGTGCGACCTGCTTGGCTTTGATCCGCTTAATTTAGCCAACGAGGGGCGTTTCATCGCCATTCTTCCTAAAACTCAGGTAATTAGTGCGCTAGCGATTTTAAAAAAACATCCTGTGTCGAAGGGAGCTATCCAGATTGGTCAAGTAACTTCTGAAAAATCAAAGACCGTCATTCTTAAAACAAACTTTGGTACCCAGCGGCACTTAGATCGAATGACCGGAGACATGCTACCTAGGATCTGTTGAAAGACTTTGCATCACTTTAAGCCCGAGATTCGCCCCCGCGAATCAACCGAAATCCCCCAAGCTGCCGGCTTTGCCGGTAGGCCAGGCATCGTCAAAATGTCACCACTTAAGGCGTAGAGAAATTGAGCTCCCGCATAGGCGCCGATCTCCCGAATGGGAAAAACAAACCCGGAAGGCCGTCCGAGTTTTTCAGGATCATGAGAAAACGAATATTGAGTTTTCGCAACGCAAATAGGCAAGTTATCCATTTTTAACCGCGTCAGTCTGGCCACGCTCTCGCGCGCTGAAGCAGTCAATTCAATCGCTTTCGCCCCGTAAACGCGTTGGGCTAGCTTGGTCAATTTTGTCTCAATGCTGTCGGAGATTTCGTAGAGGTAAGTAGTCTCGCTTCTAGTTTCTGCGACTCGCGCCACTTCAGCGGCCAGAGCTCTAGCCCCCTCACCTCCCTCCGTAAATCCGGTACAGACTTCGCATCCAGCCACTCCGCTTGCAATGGCAACCTCTCTAACGGCGTCGATCTCTGCCTCGGTATCTGTAGGAAAGCGATTGATAGCTACGACTATGGGAATTCCAAATTTCTTAAGAAGTTCAATGTGACCAATTAAATTTATTAAACCTTTTTTCACCGCTTCCACGTCCGGTTCATTAATGTCGCTTGGCAACGATGCCTTTGAAAGTTTGGTTCCAAACTTACCGCTGTGCCATTTCATGGCTCGGATCGTACAAACCAGAACTTCGACATCCGGCTTGAAACCAGCGCTTCTGCATTTGATATGGAAAAACTTTTCCCCGCCGCAGTCAGATCCAAATCCGCTTTCAGTCACCACATAATCAGTCAGACTGAGAGCCACTCTGTCGGCGATCACTGAACTGTTTCCATGAGCTATATTGGCAAAAGGGCCAGCGTGCAGGAGGGCAGGAGTCCCTTCTAAGGTTTGGACTAAATTAGGCCGGTAAGCATCTCGCATAATGGCCGCCATAGCGCCGCTGGCCTTTAGGTGTTTTGCCGTAACCGGCTCACCTTCTAAAGTCGTTCCTACCCATATATTTTCTAGACGATTTAGAAAATCGTCGAAGGAAGGAGCGAGGGCTAAGATCGCCATTACTTCACTGGCCGCTGAGAGATCAAAGCCGGTTTGGCGATGGGGCCCTCTTAGACCCCCGTCCAAACCCGCATCGATTCGGGCCAAAGCTTTGTCGTTACTGTCCAAAGATCTCCGCCAGGTGATCGATTTCGCCTCCAACACCGGAGCCTGGTTGCGCTTAACGTGATTGTCGATCAGAGCAGCTAATAAATTAGTAGCAGAAGTGACCGCATGAATGTCACCCGTAAAATGAAGATTCATTTCATCGGCTGGGACTAGCGCTGCGCGTCCGGCTCCAACTCCTCCGCCTTTGATACCGAACATGGGCGCCATCGATGGCTGCCGGAGGGTAACTATAGACTTTGCACCATTTTTCCAAAATCCCATGGAAAGAGAAATGGAGGTTACTGTTTTGCCTTCTCCAAACGGTGTGGGAGAGATCGCGGTAACATCGATATATTTCGCCTTCGGGGAGGACGACGGCAAGGCGGATAAGTAGTCAAAGGTAAACTTTCCCCGGTACCAGCCATAGGGTTCCACAGTTTGAGAATCAAGCCCCAAACGTCGCGCCAATTCATCGATTCGAAAGAGAGGTTTCATTTTTCAATAGTATTGGTAGGGCATTGGGCAGTCATTCTGAAAGGCAAAAATCGCGGCCTATTCTTAGTGAACCGGCTTTATAACCGTTTCAACTAAGAAGGCCGATGGCGCTCAAAGATTGCGCCATAGCTATTGTCCAGAAACTCCCACCTTCGTTCCGGTCTTCAAAAAGTGGAGCCCAAGACTTCCCAGATGGATCACGTTACCGATCGGTTTCCCCGAAAGGACATCAATGAGTTCCTCAGAACCCACTCGAAAAGACTTTTTCTCTGGCGTCAGATTGGCCACAAAGACGAGGTTTTCAGTTCCCTGAGGAACCACCCTAAAATAAATGCCGTAAGGAATCTGTCCTGAGGAATCTCGAACTACGACAGGCGAAAGTAGCTGTTGCTTAGCCAGCCACCCTTGAAAAAAGGCATGGGCGTGTCGTTCACTATCGACTTGTGACAGGTCCTCAAGATTCTCCAAATGGGCAAGAAAGGCATACCCTCTGACAAGCCGTCCGTAAGGATCAAAAGTCGGAGGAGCTCCTACAACCAATATCTTAACGCCGTGGCTTGCTGCCTTTTGAAGCTTTTCGGCCATGTCCGCGCTCAGATATTGGGCATTTGGCACAATGATCGCTTTATATTTTAAAGCGTCTTGTTGATTTGCCCCTTCCATCAAGATCGCCGGGGAAGTGCCCATTTGCATTAAGGCATAGGAAATATTGCAGAGCACAGAGAGGTGTGTCGACTCCCCAGGTAGACGTGTGCAATTTGGCTGGCCAGGGTCTGCTATATTTCCAAGAATTTTTAGTTTGAGCGCTTCATTGACCACCCTACCGGCTTCGCGTGTTAGCGAGGCCTGAGAGAGCACAATGGCAATTTCTGGTCGCTGGTCTTGGAATGCGCGAATTTCGTTCTTATATTGAGAAAATTCAAAGTGGGCCTGCACCACGGAGTCTGTTTGCTGAGCGCGATCTAAATCAGAGCTGGCAGATTTCCACTGCTCGGCTTTCGATTGTTCTTTTTGCCCGTCCCATTGCCACATAAAATCGTATTCCAAACCGTTGATCACCTGAAGAAACTTGGCGGTTCTCAAGTAATTCCACGGCTGGCTGTCAAACTGAGAAGGGCCGTAGTTTTGAGGAGTGCCCGAGCAGTTCGCGTCCAGAGGATTGCACATTGCCTGATAATGACTTTCGGAATTGATGAGCGGTTTTTCCGGGGCCAGGGATTTCCACATAGTCTGGGCAAAAAGGCCGGGTTGCCACACCACCGCAAAATCTTTGTCGACTCCACCGAAGAATGTCCAGGTATCAGGGTTCAATAAATCTAGATGGTTTGCCAGCATTACCGGATCAATCCCAAGAGCGATCCCCTCGGGGTTAGTAGGATAAATGGTGTCTACTTTAAGATGGTAGAGCGCCTCGGGATAGACAGCTTTCATTTCAGCCTTTAATCCAACAAAATATTCGGTAAGCCTAGCATTGTTGAACTGTACCCAATCGTAAAACTGCGGGAGCAAACTAGGATCAGTGGGAAGTGTAATTTTCCCGATATTACAGCCACCGGTACCTGCGGTTTTTCGGGTTAGTGGGGGAGTCCAACGATCGTCATGGGTCACCGCTCCGGTGACTATGTAACAGGGTATTGTGATTTCAGAAATACTACCGAAGTGGGTTTTCCAACGAGCATTCAGTTCCAAAAGCTTTGCGTCGAGTTCATCCTTGGTTTTAGCAGTTCCAGTAAGGAACTTTTGCCACCCAACAACGGTGACGGCGGGCGCGGCCCCTGTGTAGTGGGGTTCATTGGCGATATCAATAAGGAGGCTTGAAAAATGATGCCGCTTATAATCTTTCAACACATTGGAAATGGTGATCGAATTTGCCCTTTTTGTGAGTTCTGAACTGATGTTGATGGGGAGGAAACCATAACCTTGGTATCGCATATCATTAGGAAGGCACATTTTAGACGAGCCCTGAGAAGCCTTCCCATTGGGCAGGTTGGCACAAACACCAAAAATCCATTTCGGTAGGAGATGGGAGGAGTAAACCACATCCCTAACACCGTAGTCTTCTTCGATAAGGTGAGCGGTAGTGGACGAGCGGTACTTCCAATCGTTCCTGGGAATGGACCACCTAGGTCCAAAGGCACCTCCCACAATATTCATTCCCAGTTCTTTCCGCCAGCCGTCGCTCTCAATGGGGTTGTCGGAATCCAATTCGAATCTGAAGCTACCAAAAAAATGGATCTGTTTTCCTTCCTGCGTTAGGTGGCCATTTTTTATTTCAATCGGGAGTTTTACGTTGTACCCATCGTTGAGCGGCGCTTTAAGACGGTGCGCATTAGGAAGATCTTGATTGAGGGCCCGTTCCATCCAGCCAATGTCCTCAATTTCTACGTTGCTTAAGCCTGTGCCGGATTGGCATTTTGTAAGCAGGAGATCGGACACATTTTCAATGATGCGCCCACGAATGGAAATTCGTCCAATCTCCGAAGCGGTTAACGCGGAGGCTCCGTCATAGAGGTCTACCAGCGTCTGTTCGTAGCCATTGCAGACATCTGCGACGTTCGTTGAATCGTGCCGGTGGTGGTGGTGGTTCTTTGCCTGAGCCGCCTGCGCAAAAAGGACCAACAAAAAGAGGAACACCAGAGGTTTCGCGTACATAGGATCCCCGAAAAGGTGAGATCCTAACGATACCGTTTAATTGTGTCTCAATTATGAATTCCTAATAGTTACGGGTAGTTCAGGGCTGTTTAATTAATTTGGCGCGCAGTAAATTAGGTCACTTGAGCTATGCCACCTAATCAGTTTCAGGACGTCTTGTTTCTTCTTCACTAGGATAGCTTCGGCAGTTACCAAATTCACGGTCTTGGCTCCTAGAGAGAAGAGACTCAACTTCCTCATCTGTAGTCTGCCCAAAATTTTCGTACCACTGACCAACCGCATAAAATTCATAGGGGGCCAATACATAAATAAAGCTATCCACAAGGGCCGAGATCTCGGGAATTGCAGAGGCCGCTACCGCCGGAACGGCCACAATCAGTTCCTTAGACCCCTTATCACGAACCGCGCGTATAGCAGCTCGCATCGAGGCACCTGTAGCTAGGCCATCATCAATAAGAATTACTCTTTGGTCTCTGACATCCAGACTGGGCCGCCCCTGCCGGTACCGCTTTTCACGACGTTCAAGCTCAATCTTCTCACTAGCAACCACCAAATTGATTCGGTCCGGAGAAATGTTTAACTGTTCTACAATCCGATCGTTCAAATAAAACTCTCCCCCGGGAGAGATCGCCCCCATCGCCAGCTCAGAGTGACCGGGAACCCCAAGCTTTCTGACTACAAAAACATCTAAAGGAACGTTCAGTTCTTTTGCCACCTCATACGCCACCACGACTCCCCCTCTAGGCAACCCGAGAACAATGACATCGGGCTGATCAGCGTATGGCTGAAGCTTCTCAGCAAGTCTAATTCCGGCCTCTTTCCGATCATGAAAAAAATCTTTTTGCGGCATGTTCGCCCCTTTATCTGATTTGCTTTATCTGCAAAAAGGAGACCAACAATGAAACAAAGGGACTGAAAGTCTAGATTAGAAATTTGAGTTTTTATCCTTGAAGGGGAAATCTAAGTGACAAAGGATCTCAACATGACCATTGCTGCCCCATTTTCATAACGGTATCTCTACCTTTTTGACGGAAATAATTGGCATTCTACTTGCGGTAAAAAATCAGAGGATTCCCAATCTAAGGAGTAATGAAATGCCTATCCAATCGCACGTTAGTTTTCTAAACATGCCCGAATCAGCAGCCATTAAGAATCAAATCGATGAGAAGATTAGCAACTTGGAGACTGTTTTTCCACGGATTATGGGTTGTCATGTGGTCGTCAATGCCCCTCATCGTCATCATCAGAAGGGCAAGCTTTACCAAGTACGAATCGACATGACACTTCCCGGAGGAGAACTCGTAGTAAATCGGAGTCCGAGTAAGCATGCCGCGCACCGCGATGCCAGAATCGCTATCCGAGATGCCTTTAATGCCGCACGAAGGCGACTTCAGGACTACTTTCGTGAAATTCGAGGCGAGGTAAAACAACATGACCGGCCTCCGGTCGGGAGGGTGACCCACGTATCACAAGATTTTGGATTCTTGCAATCATTGGACGGAAGACAGATTTATTTTCATAAAAACAGTGTCTTAAATGATGCGTTTAAAAAGATGCTTACCGGAACTAAAGTTCGGTTTGTGGAAGAGAGCGGACAGGACGGGCCTCAAGCTAGCACGGTCAGAATCATGGAATAGCATTGCAAAAAAAGATTCTGTTGTGGAGCGTCGGTAATACGCTTTTTAGGGATATCATCGACGCCCCCCGTCCACCAATTCCTACTCCAAAGAGCTTCCAACCGGCTCAAAAAGGAACAGAAGTAACTTCTAAAATGAGTCAGATCATTGCGGTGGTTAACCTTGCGGTTTCTCTGGTTATTGTGTTGGATCATGGCACATGCCTATTTTATCTCAGCCTGCCCTACGACTATTGCTGGGGGCGCTGCCGCTTTTAATCTTTTTGATTCTTGAACAGCTTTTCCCTCTAAGAAAGAGCACGCAACCAAAGATGATGCGCCTGGTCATCAACCTGG
>JAYVQZ010000104.1:0-2700 GCA_043776735.1 Deltaproteobacteria bacterium
AGGTCTGGCTGCCGAGGGGGCACATATCATTCTTGCAAGCCGCAACGAAGAGAAGCTCAAAGCCGCCCACGCCAAACTCAATAAAAACGGGGGAAGCTCGGAATGGGTGATCGTCGACATGGGTTCTGAGACTTCTATCCGCGAGGCTTGGGGGAAGATTAAATCCGCTGACATTCTCCTTCTCAACGGCGGCGGACCAGCAGCCGGAGTTCCCACGGAAATTTCTTTAGAGAACTGGGATAAGGGCTATCAAAGTTTGCTCCGCAGTGTTGTGCTTTTTACGCAATTGGCAGCTCTTGGAATGCGGAAGAACGAATGGGGCCGCATTCTTAACCTAACTTCCACTACTGCGCGCGAAGTGATCCCCCGGCTTCCCGTAAGCAGCACGTTTCGCGCGAGCTTGACTGCACTTACTAAAGAGTTTGCCCGTGAACTGGGACGGCATAACATTCTCGTCAACAATCTATTACCGGGTCCGGTGAATACCGATCGCCTGCAGCATTTAAAAACCGAAGCGCCAGCTTTTTTTGAGGCGATGGCTAAAGAGACCGCCAGGGGAACGATCGCAGAGCCCCAAGAAATTGCCCGTGTTGCGGTGTTCCTTCTCTCTGCGGCAAATACGTTCGTCACGGGCACAGATATCTTGGCTGACGGCGGATATACGAAAGCGATCTAGTCATGTCAATTTCAGCAAGCCAGATCGAAACCACTTTGAGCTCCATGGGGATTGCATTCCAAAGGGAGCAAACCAATTTCGTTCATTGTACGAAAGGGAGGTACGCCCCTCTGATCAATGTACTTATTACCGTCGAAGAGGATCTCTCTAGTGCTACCATCATGGCGGCATTGGGTGAGCCGATTGCTTTGGAGCACCGCTCGCAAGTGGTTGAACTGCTCAATTTGGCGCATGGGCAGAGCTTGTGGAACGTGAGGTTTCATCTGGGTGAGGATGGTCAGCTTTTTACTGTCGGTAGAGTAATGACCTGGGGACGCCCGTTTAATGAAATGCAATTCGGAGACATCTTTTTTTCGTTAGTGGTCACCCTAGATCGCCTCTACCCCTGTCTCGTCCCCATTTTTGAAAACAGAGAAACCGCACAGCAGGCCTTCGAACATTTTTTCACCAAGACGCCTGAACTAGTGGATTAGTTGTGGCGTGTCGGATCGAAGGTGTGGCGGCGTCTCTGAGAATCTAATCCCTATTATCCGGCAAATTCCTGAGCCGGCGGGCCCAGTCCGAGGAGGCTAGTTTTAATGCGTTAAGTTGTTGTTCGAGGAGCACCGGAATCACGCGATCGTCGTTTGTGATGTCCCAGCTTCTAAGCCGGCGCGCGACTTGGACGGAGGACCACTCGACCGAGGTCCCATCGGAAAAAATCACTCTTCGATCGTAAGGTGGGGAACGCACTTCCGCGACCGCGGGCGTCTCGTCTTGCCAGATCTTTAGTGCTTGCAGGTCTTTGTCGAGCAGCGCCTCGAGGATCGTAGATCGCTCTAGCCCAGCAGCGCGCGCCAGTCTCACGCCCCTTACCGCCTGTTGCAGGTGGATGGGGATTTCGTAGCCGTACGCGTACAATGTCTCGTCGATGCCATGCCCGACGTCAGCACCGTACGCCTGTTGCAATTTCGGGCTGTCGAACTTCTGACCGACAAACCGGACCGCCAATGTTCCGTGAGCCAAGGAACGATTCCCCGGATCCCACTCTTTCGGCGATAAGGCGGGAGGGCGAGGGTCGGTCACGCAGAGCCATAGTTCCTTAAAGAAAAGGGCGTGGCGAATTTCGTGACCGGTGGAAGGTGGCATCACCCGAGAGCCTAGTGCCTCGTGGGGCAGATAGGCATAAAACGGGGGAATAAAGCGTCCAGCGCGGTCGTCACCCCGGCCGTGCTCAGGGGAGAAGCGAACCGTAATTTCGCGGGACGAAAGACCGTGGGCTAGAGGGTTCAACCACCCCAGAGTGGTGGGTGGGCGGTTTGTGCCACCGGTAACTTCATAGTCTTGTTGTTCGCCCAAGAATCCGGGGACTAGGTGACCATTTACGTCATTCGCCGCCCCTAGGGCCTCTAGGGCCTTCCCGCAATTAGTGTGCCTACCTGCAACAGCGCCAGCGGCAAAAAGCATTCCTCCCACGAGGATGGCGACGACCATAAAATTGTGACGCATGAACGATTCTGTATCACATTTGGGGGGCTCAAATCCAGTCGGCGATTAGCGGGCCGAAAGCTGCATACGTAAGAACGTATCGTACATATTGTGAGGGGAAAGGTTGAGCACATTGGGATCCCAGTTCTCGACCATGGTCGACTTGGGAATCATAAGAGCGGTGACGGTAGAGTCTTTTGAGGCGGAAATGGTAGCGTTTCGGGCCACCGTAAGGGCGAGATCCCGTTTCCCATCGCTCCTAATGTAGGGCTCGCCCCCCAAAAAAGCCGTCATCCCCGTCGGGTGAAGGCGTCCCTCTGCCGGGTCGATGGATTGATGAAAATCTTTGTTTCCCGTGCTTCCCACTGGAGTTCCCACGAGGTTGCCGCCTAGGATGTAGTAAGCGTAATCCGGCGCACTGCCTTGTTCGATAATCATCTCGCCGGGCTTAAAGGTGACGACTCTTGCGCCTTCTAACAGACTCTCCGGCGTGTATACTTTTTCCTCGCCAAAACGGTTCGTGTACTTCGTTGGGCCAGGGGGGTGTCCAGCTTTCA
>JAYVQZ010000105.1:0-2690 GCA_043776735.1 Deltaproteobacteria bacterium
CCTGGGGGCGACTGACCCCCTGGCGACTTTCCCTGTTTTGGTACGGTTGCGAGACAATCGGACTCCGGCCAAATACTACCTTTACGATACGGATCATTCCTTTTCCTGCCTAACGGACGACGGCCCTGTGGCAAGCTGGAGATCCGCGTTTTACGCAGAACGGTACACCCCTATCGCCTATCAGCTCGGCGATGCCTGTTATGTGGGAAACCCTTCGCCAGTGCCCTCTTTCCCTATGGATTCCGTGGGAAAACATTGGCTCAGCCCCATTATCAACAAGCCTCTGACGGTCTACGCCGGTCGCCTTTTTTGGATGTTAGAATCCCCGTTGCGTCCTGAGCAATTAGGCAAATACGACACAATCGGCTGGCTATGTGACTCGGAAGACCGGAAAATGGCTTTCGTTGCGATACGTTCGGCTGGCAAACTCTGGGGACTCGTCGCCTGGGAAGACCCAGACCATGATCCCGAAATTACCAGCGCAAGAAATTACCAAACCACCAAATTTTTTGCCTTAGGCGAAGACTGGCGCGATCCGGCAGCAATTCGATTTTTCACACCCAATGGTCACCTAAAGGGCAACATCCTGGTGAGTCAGTCTGCCGAGGGAGGAACGCAGCGTGCGGTTGTGGCGTTCTCTGAAGTTCAGGGAATTCCCGAGGACTACAAAACCCCTTCGCTAAATTGCACGATGGGGCCTCCGGGCCAAGGTTCCCCAGCTCCTGATTCCCTCTACACTTCCGATCTTTAAGCGCTCCGAGAATTTTTAATTAAATGATAAAATAGTCGTCTATGAAGCGAACTAAAACCGAATGGGCCTTCGTGGTCTTTTTCGTTCCTGCCGTGATAGCTTTTTACGCCGTATACAAATACCCGGTGTTTTTTCTGGGGGAGGGGGCCGACACTCGGCTCTTAGGGAAGAATCTTTCTTTTTGGTATCTACTCGTCTATACCGCCATCGTGTGCGGCATCGCCGGAAGGGCGCTAGTTTCAAATAAGAATGTCTATTCGTCGAAATCGAAACTGCCGGATGGGCTTAGTTCCTATCAGAAAAAAAAGTTCCTCAGCAT
The DNA here is from genome assembly GCA_043776735.1 of Deltaproteobacteria bacterium. Lineage (GTDB taxonomy): Bacteria > Bdellovibrionota > FAC87 > UBA2466 > UBA2466 > JBGSST01. The sequence continues at coordinate 1,071 of JAYVQZ010000105.1, forward strand.
TTTTGTAGTCCAGGGGTTTGGTTTCTTTTTAATTCCCTTTGTAGTGCTTCCGCTCACTCGCGGTGTGGAGTTTTGGAACGATAAAATGTCTCTTCCGGCAAAGAACGCTCACGTTTATCTCTTTCCTGGTTTTACCAGCTGGGGCATGGCGGCATATCTCTTTGTAGTTATTCCTGTCTTCGTTTACTTTTTCGGAAAGCGTTACTGTTCCTGGATCTGCTCTTGTGGAAACCTTGCTGAGACAGTGGGTATCACCGTCTGGGGAAAAAAATGGGTCAAAGAGGGTACTCCTAGAGGTGAGACGGCCAATCAACGGCACTGGATTCAAAAAGCGGTTATGTTTTTTTCATTCGCTTTTGGGGCATTGTTGTTAGCTGACAGCACGAAAATTATCACCGCCGCAACTATAGTAGACAGCGTTCGGCATCTGCAGGATTTCGTGATCGACTTTGTTTTTGGTTCCGTTATTGGCGTTGCGGCGTATCCCTTTTGGGGAACCCGGGTGTGGTGCCGTTACGGATGTCCATTGGCCAAATTCATGGAGCTCACCGGAAAAGTAACGAAGTCCCGGTTTGCCGTTGTCGCCGATGAAAAATGCACAGGAATTAATCTTTGTACGAAGGCCTGCCCCATGGGGATTGATGTGGCTTCTTATGCGCATAAAGACCGGAAACCTATTATGGGCTCCTTCGGCTTGGCGGAGACGGTATGCATCGGTTGTGGAGGCTGCATTGATGTCTGCCCCACAAAAGCGCTTTCTTTCAGAGCCGTTTCCGGTTGAAGACCTCAGCTTATTCGACCGAGCAGTCGAATAAGCCTGTCTTCGTAGCGCCAATGGTGGCCACCGTGTTTTCCAGGATATTCCACCAGATCGTGAGCGACTCCCAAGTTTTTTAACTTCTTGGCAATTCGCCGGTGCCCTAAATGAAGGCCATGTTCGTCTTGAAGACCCGCTTCTAAAAGTAGGTAATCAATTTTTTTAAGATTGTTCGAGAACTCATCCACCATGTGAACGGGATCCCAGGCCATATACTTTTTCCAGATTTGGGGAAGGATCTCTCCCGTCTCAAGATCAAAAAAAACATCTCCATAAAGAGGCCCCTTAGCCAAATTTGGGGCGTAACACGGCGCCATGGCCAAGGTGAGCATGGTTTCAAACTTTGTCGGAGAGACGCTAGAATAGGTGGGAAGACTTAAAAAATCTTTGACGAATGCAGCAACGCCACCTGCCTTTTCAATTTCGGTCACGGCATCTTTGACGTTTTTCATCAGAGAGATTTCATAAAATGAATCGCCCGCTGAGGCGCAGATCATTCCAAATACCTCCGGACGAATCATGGCCGTCATCAAAGCGCCCGACCCGCCGCTGGAATGGCCGGTTAAGACTCTTCCCTTGGAGTCAGTTCTGACCGGATACTTTTTTTCGATAAAAGGAACGAGCTCATCACACAGGTAGTCCATGTAGTTGCCAAAGGCTGGGGAATTGACGTACTGGCTGCATCCTAGTTTAGAGGTTCCATCCATGAACACGCCAACAAATGGTTTTAACCGGTCCTCTTTGATGGCTCTATCCCAACGGGTGGGTAGAGCAATTTCGAACGCTGAATTGTCAGCAATATA
>JAYVQZ010000106.1:0-10494 GCA_043776735.1 Deltaproteobacteria bacterium
GCCCCAGCGCCGGCAGAAATCTTTTGATGACCCGTGCAAAAATGGATTACCTCCATCTGCACGATTCAGATGATTGGTTCTGCCCCCAATGGTACGCCAGAGTTTCACAAGAGATCGAAGCCCATCATCCCGATGTCATTTTCACTGAGGTAGAATCCTTTCGGCGAGGGGCCCTGGTGATGCATGGAGTAGTCGGCCTAAGCAAAATAAGGACGGAAGCGGATCTTGTCCCGTTTGCTTTAAACCATGCGCTACTGATCCCTTCAGCTACCTACCGCGCCGCCTTCGTCTATCCGCTCGGAGGATTTCGGGAAACTCTTTGGCAGTCAGAAGATTTTGAATTTCACGCCAGGCTAACGATGGCCGAGCCTAAATTTATCGTCATTACCGAATCGCTTGTGGGAATTGATATTCGGGGAGAATCACGAAGCCAAAATCAGCTTGAGGTATGGCGCTGCCGATTCTCGGCGCTAAGACTTCTCTTTCTCGATCTCTCCCCACAGTTTTATGGACCTTTTATTGAAGCCCTCTCAACCGCTGGCTATCATCTATACCAGCTGGGTGACCGCCCCTCCGCCGAAGCGGCGTATGGTTTGGCAACTCAATTGGGCAGTCCCAAGTATCTTGGCCGCTCTCTGTCCTTTCAGTTTCTTGCTAGGACTTTAGGTCCCTCTCGCGCGGAATGGTTTGGAAAGCACTACCGGTCACTTCTGCCCGCAGCATTGCGCCGATTTCTCCGAGATACCAATAACCCTTCATCGCAGGAAACCAACCCGGTCGCCAATCCCACCAGAAAGGCGTCTTAACTCATGAACGTTCTTATTGATTGGCGCGTCTTTTTTGCTCCCTCCGGGGGAACCTACCGAACGATAATGGAGGTGCTTCCCCGCCTCGTTCAAAATCACGGAATTCATTTGGGCTTTCTTTGCCGCACGCGAAAAAACGATCCCCCCATTTTTCCGAGATCGCTTTCTTTTGCTCTCCCCTTTCCCCTTTCACTGTTTCCTGAAGGAAAGTTAAAGGACCTAGCGTGGTCCATGCGCATTCGCGGTATGACGGAGACTATCTTTCACACACCGTACTATTCGTTTCCCCCCACCGAAAAAATCCCCTCCGTTGCGACATACCACGATCTGATTCCGGAACTTTTTCCACAAAACAACACAGGTAAGCTTTTTGACCAGTTACGTTATAAAAAAAAGGAACTAGCCTCTAGATCCACCCGAATCATAGCTGTTTCAAATGCCACAAAAAAAGATTTCTGCTCCTGGTATGAAGAGAGCCATGAAAAAGTGGATGTGATTCCCCTTGGCGTAAACTATAATTTTTTCTCTACGAAAATTTCTTACGATGATGAGAAAAAACTAAAATTGAAAATGGGGATTGAAGGTCCGTTCCTTCTTGTTGTAGGTGGTAGAGATTCACACAAAAACTTTTTGAACTTCCTTGCGTGTTTCAGTGCAAGCACACTAAAAGAAGACTTCACGTTGGTAACCGCGGGGATGGCACGTTCTCCTGAAGAGACGGCGCGAATCGAATCCTTAGGAGTGTCGCGACGGACAAAGCACCTAAACCTTCCCTCCGAGAACGAGTTGCAAACTCTCTACCAAAGTTGCGCAGCCCTGGTTTATCCATCGCTCTACGAGGGGTTTGGGCTCCCCCCATTAGAGGCAATGGCAGCAGGGGCTCCAGTGGCCCTAGCCAACACAAGCAGCATGCCCGAGGTCTGCGGCGAGGCCGGGCACTACTTTGACCCCAATGATCTTTCGTCTATGGCCAAGGTAACGCGCGAAGCGGCCGAGGGAGGGAGACTTTCCCAAAAAGTTCAATTAGGTATCGAACGGGCGAAACGCTTCACCTGGGAAGAGACTGCTCGGCTAACAGCGCTTTCCTATAAAAAAGCGCTCGACGAGTTCGAGTAAGGAACTCGCTGAGCCATTTTTTTTAATTCCGTATGCTCTCAATCTCTTCCACAATATTGAGCGCTTTTCCATTCATGGATCGGACATGAAGCAAGAAGGCTCCCTTGGGTAGGTTCTTCAAAGGCTGCTTGATTTCAAAACGAGGGCGTTCCCCAGCATCTCGAGATTCGACAGTATCCGTTGCGTACTCCATGATTGGCTGAACCACAATGACATCGGCGTAATTAAGTACGCGAACCTCTCTAATCTTCACTGCCTTAGACGGATAATTTCCCGTCAAATACAACGCAGGACCTGCCCCGCCACGCTCTTCAAGTATCAATGCCTCTTGAACTGGCGCATAAACAAAATCATCCGCCTCAGGCCGTGTTGCCTTGGCCACAGACAGATCCCCCAGCGTTTTCTTGCTGGTCGCATCCGTAATCTCATGACGGGCCGATCGCATTAAGCCCAATTCGACCACTTGGCTAAACGAAACCATAGTATCCAGACAAACACCGCCATACCGATAGGCCTGTTGGAGCACTTCCACTCCCGCCGCTGTTTTGGTCACCTTAGTCGGACCCAATTTATAGCAGCTGTCGGAAAACTCACCAGTCACCACGATTTGGCTTTGGTCGTTGTCATCAAATCCCACCGGAATGAACGCCCTTTTTAAAGCCACTGGCACAAGTTGCGGTGTGGTTTCCACCGCCTGCGCCCATGGAGCAAGAGCTATCAGACTTAAAGCAGCAGCCAAAACGAAACGCATAAAATCCCCTTTAATTAAACATCCCATAGGGCTTGGAGTTAATCCCTTGGGGGAACCAAGAAAAGGCGGGGCATGTCATTTCAATGGAGCAAATGGCCGTTTTTTAGTTGAGCCAGATAGCGACCTCCGTTAGACTCGGCGCCTTCTAATGGCGGATCGTCTAATGGTAGGACAGAGGACTCTGACTCCTCTAATCTAGGTTCGAGTCCTAGTCCGCCAATTTGCAACGTAAATTGGCCCTGTACTGGGAAAACGCGCAGCGTTTTCTACCTTAACTAGGACTCGAATGCCGGAGCGAACCGAGGGAAAGACCCTCTAAAAGAGCACTCGGCGAGTGAGGCCGGGCTGCAGTCAAATCGCCTCTGGCGATTTGACTGGAAGCCGAGTCCTAGTCCGCCGACCAATATTCTTCTGTTAGGGCCGCTTTAGTCTCAATGCCCCATTGACGCTGTTGCGTCATAATTTGTAGTGTCTTCGTCAATGGTGCCCGAGATCCTCCAACACCTAAGCTCTGTGGAATTTCTTGTCCTGGCGTGTTCTTTGGGACTGGTCTTTGCTTTTGAGGCGGTCAACGGTTTTCACGATACCGCCAACGCGGTAGCTACTGTTATCTATACCAATTCGCTCCGTCCCACGACAGCCGTCTTCTGGTCAGGCCTCTGCAATATGGCAGGCATCCTTTTGGGGGGAATTGGCGTTGCTTTTAGCATCGTCCATCTCCTACCCGTAGATCTTTTGGTGCATGTTAACACCAACCTCGGCCTGGCCATGGTCCTCTCCCTTCTGATTTCCTCACTCCTATGGAATTTGGGGACCTGGTTCTTGGGCCTTCCGGCCTCTAGCTCCCATGCCTTGATTGGTTCGATCCTGGGGGTCGGTATAGCCAACAGTGTCCTTAGCGGGCACGGGGTCAGCAACGGAGTGAACCTGGGTAAAATAGGCGAAGTGGGATTCTCTCTACTACTCTCACCGGTTCTGGGATTTGGACTGAGCGCCCTGGCGCTTTTCATTTTGGGCAGGTCCAAGGCCAAACGAGTCCTCAGTCAAACCCCTTCCGGAGGCAAACCTCCCCCCTTTTGGGTTCGGGCTACTTTATGCCTTAGCTGCACCGGCGTTAGTTTTGCGCACGGCTCCAACGATGGTCAAAAGGGAATGGGTCTAGTGATGCTCATCCTTATTGGACTGCTTCCGGCACAATTCGCTTTGAATTTAGAAAATGAGAAGCAAGTGGGGCTGGTGCTTGATTCAGCCGTAAGGCTTGAGGTCATGATCGACCGGGCAATCGCGGTTAATGTCCCCTCAAGCCATTCCCAGTTTGGGCAATTGAAGCGCGTTTCGTTTTCTCCTCCCAATCCCGAATATATTTCCACCCGAAACCAATTAAGAAACATCATCCAAAAAATACAGGGAAAATCTACTTTTTCGGATTTAGCTTCTGAAGATCGATGGCAACTTCGGCAGGATTTTCTACGGCTCGATAGCTCCCTTCAACAGATTGATGGGCCATCCTTTTCCACGCAGGCCGATAATAATGCTCAGTCCTTTCGTGAATTGCGAACTACGCTGCGAAACTCAATCGAGTACGTGCCCACGTGGGTCATTCTCTCCGTGGCAATAGCCCTTGGATTTGGGACCATGTTTGGCTGGAAAAGAGTGGTGGTGACGGTGGGAGAGAAGATCGGCAAAAGCCACCTTACGTATGGTCAGGGCGCCTCCGCCGAGCTGATTGCCATGGCCACCATTGGCCTGGGGAATATAGCTGGCTTGCCAGTAAGTACCACGCACGTTCTTTCCTCCGGTATTGCGGGCACCATGTGGGCAAACCGAAGCGGGATCAATGGCTCCACGGTGAAAAATATCCTGATAGCCTGGATACTCACCCTACCTGCTACGATGCTTCTCTCTGGTCTACTCTTCTACGTCGCCAAGCTCGTAATCGCCTAAACAGAAGGCTTAGCGTCTGGCTACTTTTGTAAGTAGCTGCGAATGTCGGCAATATCCTGTTTCTTTAGGGCGTCCCCGTAGGAGGGCATGGTCCGCAGACCATTGATAACCACAAAGGAAAAGTGGCCTTTGGGAATAGCCCGTCCCATCAATCTCGGTCCAGTTTTTCCCTCACCGTTCTCTCCATGGCAAGCCAGGCAATTTGCGGAATAAAGTTCTCTCCCTTTGGAAATACTTCCAGAGACTTTCTCTTCCCGAGTCAGTAACTCCGTTTCTAAATTAAAATCTGTCATCGGAACGGTTGGCTTAGGTTGCAGTGAAACCTGGGCCAAATATTTAATGAGTAGTTTCTGTTCCTCTTCTCCAACAACCGCGCCCCACCCCTTCATTTTGGTGATCACTTTGTCCCATGCCGCTTCCGAAAGCTGCTGGCTCTGAAGCATTTCCGAGGAATGGCAAATCAGGCACTTTTCCTGAACTAACGCGGAAGCATCTTGAGCCACTTTCGTAACAACGTGAACCTCAACCCGATCTACGGCATTGCGCAGATAGCCTGAGGGGTTCCATTGATGAACTAACGGTTGAACATTCCCCTTAGAATCGGTCGCACGTGAGAGGAGCACCATTTTTCCAGGCTTTTTTGTCGGAACGCTGAGCTCAAAAGACTGCCAGCCCCCTGTGGGGCGAGGGGCTTCCAATTTTGCCGTCACCCAGCTTTTGCCTTCATTGGTTGAGATTTCCACCTTGGAAATAGTTCCCGAACCTGAGAAGGCTTTTCCACTCACCGCCACTTGTCCCAAACCGACTACGGCACTGGGACGTGGAGTAACCATGAGCGACTGAACCAGAATCTCTTCGATAACATTCCCTGTGGCAGAGTCCCATTTCGCATCAGGTTTTAACGGCGTTTTGGGCATGCGATACCCTTTTTTCATATAGAAGCCAGCGTCCTCTTCTGCAGTAAGGGTGATATGGGTTACCCACTTAAGCCAGTTCTGACCGTACCACCCGGGTAAAATAAGACGAAGGGGAGCCCCGTGCACCAAAGCAAGCGGCTGGCGGTTCATCGTCCAGGCTAGAAGGGAATCGGATCTTTCTAACTTTGAAAGGGGAATGCTTCGAACGAAAGGGGGGACCGTTGGCAACAGGGGTTTGTCTGCCCCTTCAAATCGAGCAAAGCGAGCCTCTTTTTTAACTCCTGCTTTTTTAAGGATTTCAGCAACCGAAACTCCACTCCATTGCGCATTGGCAACCGCGCCTTTCCCCCATTGAATTCCAGCGGCCGCTGGAGTCTGTTTGCCTCGCCAATTTCCGGCACATTCCACGACGGCGTGCAGAGATTTTTCAGGAAATTCTTTTAATTCTTTGAGGGAAATTTTCAGTGGATGGTCCACCAAACCATCCACCACCAAGACGTATTCCTCCGGATCGATCGAGGGAACCCCATGATGACTCCGAATAAAAACGCCCTCAGTCGGAGTTTCCCAAGGCTCTAGTGCCGAAAGATCCGCTTCCGCGTCCAAGGGGCTGGAGACATGTTTTTTCAGTAACTCTTGAGCAAAACCACCCGATGCCAAAAGCAACGCCAGACTCAAAATGATTCTTAATTTCATCCCGTTCGTCCTCCAGATCTCTTTGCCGTAAGGTCAAACATACCCTTGAGCCTGAAGCGAGAAAAGTTTTGCATAACGACCTCCAGCGGCCAAAAGGCTATCATGAGTGCCCTGCTCCGTGATCCGTCCATTTTCTATCATAATGATCCGGTCAGCCATACGCACAGTAGGAAATCGATGAGAGATTAAGATGGCAGTTCTGCCGCTGGTCAACTGCCGGAATCTTTCAAACACGGCGTGTTCGGCTTCGGCATCAAGAGCGGCCGTTGGCTCATCAAGAATTAGAATGTCAGCCTCCTCTCGCATGAAAGCTCGGGCCAATGCCACTTTTTGCCATTGCCCTCCAGACAGCTCAACGCCATCAAGAAACCAACGCCCCAGCGGCGTTTTTAATCCCTGTTGCAAGGTGGCAAAAATCTCAGCGCCACCGCTCAACTCCAGAGCCTTTTGGATCCTCTGGTCGTCCTCTAGATAACGAACGCTTCCTAACCCAACGTTTTCTCCCAAGGAGAGTTGGTACCGGTTGAAATCTTGAAAAACAACACTGGTTCTCGCCCGAAGCAATTCACGATCCCAGTCTTTAAGATCAATTCCATCGAGAAAAATGCTCCCCTCCGTTGGATCATACAAGCGGGTAAGCAGTTTAATGAGTGTTGTTTTCCCTGCGCCATTATGACCTACAAGAGCCAAGCTTTGGCCTTCGGGAATGGTGAGAGAAATATTTCTAAGTGCCCATTCCTTCTGGCCGGGATATTGGAATCCTACGTTTTCAAAGCGGAGTCCCTTCTCAGTGGACACTTTGGAAGGAAATGAGCTGCCAAGCACGGTGATGGGAATCGACAGGTATTCAAAGAGATTAGACATGTACAAATTATGCTCATACATATTTCCAATCGCCGTGAGACAGGACTGAAAGGCCAATTGGCCCTGCCGAAATGCCACCACATACAATGTCATGGTTCCCAATGTCATTTGGCCTGAGGCGGCTGAAAGGGCGATGATTAAGTAACAGCTGTAAAATGCGCCAAGCGCCAATAAAGAAAGAGCAAACGCCCAAAAGGAACGCCGAACCGAAAGGTCCTTATCCTCTTTATAAAAAACAGATCCTGTCTTCTTATAACGTTCCAATAGCGTAGGACCGAGGCCAAGCGCTTTCACCTCTTTGGCATGAGTGTCCGTGGCTAAAATGTACTCCACGTAATTTAACTTACGGCTGTCGGCAGAGCGCCAGTTGCGGATGCGAAAGGCGGTATTTGAAAATCTCATCTCCGCAATCGTGGCCGGAAGCGCTGCCAGAACAAGCCCCACCACCGCCCATTTATTGAACGAAACCAACAACGCCACGTAGCCGGCAAGAGTAAGAATGTTTTGTATCAGTTGCAGAATATCGGAAACCATCGCCACAGGTCTCGAACTCGCCTCCCGCCGGGCTTTGGTGAGCTGATCATAAAACTCAGAGTTTTCAAAATGGCTAAGTTCAAGCGTCAGCGCCTTCTCCAAAATCTTGATGTTCACATCAAGGCCAAGTTTGGCCCCCAGAAGTGATCTCAACAGAAAAAGGCCGCGTTGGACCAAGGCCTGCACCGTGACCAACCCCAATTCAATCAAAACCCACTCTTCGGTAAGGCTCCGAGATCCTGCCACCACGTTGTCCACGATCAATTTTCCAACGTAGGCAATTGCCAAGGGGAGGATGGCTGAAAAGCCAGTCAGAACTCCAATGGCAATGCTCGACCGGGGCGCGGACTGCCATGCCAGCCTTAAACTGGCTGGAATGTGGGTAAAACTAGCGCGCAGTGATTTGGTTAACCTTGCCAGCGTCATTGTCTCTTTCATGAACCATGAGAATAGACGAAAAAGTCTAAAATCCCCATGGCTTCTACCAAAATTAGTGGCTTATTTCAGTTCGACTACAATTTGTGCTAAAACGCCTGCCGTGTCCCGACTTAATTTTACTATTGAGGCTCAAGCGGCTGGTTCGAATGCCCGCGCAGCAAAACTAACTACCCTGCATGGAGAGGTACAAACCCCAATCTTCATGCCGGTGGGAACGCAGGCCACGGTAAAAAGCCAGACCATTGATTCCCTAAAGACGGCCGGCTCTCGGGTACTCTTGGCCAACACTTACCACCTTCTGCTTCGCCCAGGCCCCGACGTTTTTCGTAAATTTGGCGGCATTCATCGGTTTATGAATTGGGATGGTCCCGTCCTCACTGACTCTGGCGGATTTCAGATTTTTTCCCTTCCAGGCTCCCGCCAAATGGAAGAAGAGGGGGCCCATTTCCAAAGCTATGTCGATGGAAAGACCCACCTGCTTTCTCCTGAAGTGAGCATCGGAATGCAACGAGCCATCAATAGCGACATCATGATGGTGCTTGATCAGTGCGTGCCATCTACCGTAGACCATTCTGTTGCCACAGCTGCCATGAACCTGACCCACCGCTGGGCAAAACGGAGCTTAGCTGCGCGCGAAAATTCTCCGCAATCGATGTTTGGCATTGTCCAAGGGGCCTGTTTTAAGGACCTCCGTCGCCAAAGTGCTGAGGTCCTCTCTCAACTTCCTTTTGATGGATTTGCTATCGGTGGGCTAGCCGTTGGAGAGACAAAGAGTCAGCGTGACGATTTTACTGAATTCACTGCCTCGCTGATGCCCCGCCATTTGCCCCGCTATTTGATGGGGGTGGGAACGCCCATTGATATTTTAGAGGCCGTCCATCGTGGTGTGGATATGTTTGACTGCATTCTCCCTTCACAGATTGCCCAGCGTGGAACAGCATTCACCTCACAAGGGCGGCTGCAACTAAGACGTCTCAATTATAAATTTTCCGAAGAAAGCCTAGATCCAGAATGCGGTTGCAATACGTGTAAGAATTATTCTCGCGGGTACCTCCATCACCTCCATAAGACGGGAGAAACCGTGGGCTGGATGCTCCTGACTAGCCACAATCTGACCTTCTACCACCGCATGATGGGCAATATCCGGAGGAGTATCGTAAACGGAACTTTTGCAGAGTACTACCAATTGAATCGGGAACTATTTTCGATCTCGGACAATACGGAGCCGTCCCGGGTGGACGTAAAAAAGAGCCAACGGCCCATCCCCAAGGCAATCTTAGGAAACTATGAGGTTCATCTTTCTGCGGATGGCTTTAACAGCATTCGCCAGATTAGCTCTGGGGAAGTGATGCACCCTGTTTTAGATCCCAGGGACGAAGCGGAGAGACTTTATATTCAGCAATCCGGCCTTCCTGAAAAAATGCTAGCCACGGACGTCAACACCCCGATTGTTATCTGGGACGTAGGTTTGGGATCTGCTACCAATGCGATGGCGGTATTAGGCTGTTTTGAAAAATCAATTACCGAAAATCCACAGCTCATTCGACAGACTCACCTATATAGCTTTGAAAACGATCTGGATTCCCTTCGCCTAGCCTTAAAGCATCCAGGCCGGTTCGCACACTTGAGGCATGCCGCGCCCAATGAGCTACTAAGAAATGGCTTTTGGAAGTCGAGTTGCGGGCAAATGCAATGGCAGCTAATCGAGGGGGATTTTCTAAAAACTCTAGACTCTGCTCGAAAGCCAACTCTGATTTTTTACGACCCGTTTTCACCCAAGGTCGATTCCCAACTATGGACTCCTGCGACGTTCGCCAAGCTTTACCAGCATTGCGCTGGGGATGCTTCAATGCTTTATACCTACACGGCCTCAACCGCGGTACGAGCGGCCCTTCTGGCCGCAGGGTTCTTTGTGTCTAAGGGTTTGTCGACCGGGCTAAAGGCAGAAACCACTTCGGCTTTTACCCACATAAAAGACGGCGGCTCGGCTTTGCTTGGCCCCGACTGGTTGGATCGTTGGAAGCGCAGTCAGGCGAAATTCCCAAGCGGCCTGGAGCTCCACGCACAGGATCACTTTGAAGCGCAGATTCTCAATCATCCCCAATTTAATTAGTTGGTGTCGGGATATTTAGATAGTCTGCCCCCCCTCGGGGAGGTTCATCAAGTACTTTCCGACAGCAACCTATCCTGCGCGGCGCGCAGGATCTCAACCAACTAATTGGCTTTGCGCTTTTTTTGATTTCTGTACAAAACTCTTATTTTGAAACCGTTCGATATATTGGCATTTTTGACAGAGGTCTTCGACAAGCCGTCCCTCACTAAAACCCTTTTGCATGGCAAGGGCTCGCGGGCTTGCCAAAATATCGACTAGAGCCTGCTCTCTTACGTTTCCCAAGGGAATTTTTCCCTCTTTATCCAAACAGCAAGG
>JAYVQZ010000107.1:0-10483 GCA_043776735.1 Deltaproteobacteria bacterium
CTGACGGAAATAGTCTGAAGTCCAGTCTTTTGGAGACACTACATCGGGAACTTGAATCGTTAATTGCCTACGTAGAATCCGATGCGAGGTCGGTTTCGCGAAAAACTTCCCTTGGCCAGCCAGAGCACTCGGGAGACCAAATCCCCTGGCGTCCCCTTGCGGTCACCGGTCCTCAAAACGCACAAGACAGGGCCGCAAATTCCCCCCCGCGTGTCACCAAGGAAGAGAAGCCCCCTCAAAAGCCGGTAGTATATTCGGCGCTTTCCGAAGGCGATCGAAGGGCGCTAAGGGAATATTTCGACCTGTACGGAACTGCCAGAACAGTTAAATACAAAATAGTAGTGCCGCTATTGGATAGGCTTTTTGGAGAACCCAGACATAGAGATGGTTCCCACTATGTTTATCCCTGCCCCTTCGACGATCGCGGAATTTTGGTACTAGTTCGTCACGGATCCGAAATGACCCGTGGAGAAACAAAAACAGTTCGAGACGTTCTCAAAAAAATGATTGCCCATTACGATATTATGTAAGTGGGCTAAACCCTAAAGAGATCAACTCCCACGCAAAAGACGTCTTCTTCTGGCGAGTTTACGACAACGCGCCTTTTTTTCTCGATGGCTTCTACCAGAAGTTCCTTAACCCGGCCGAAGTCTTTCCGGCTCATGCTAACCACGGCCGTATAATGCAAATCTTCTAGGGAACATAACTGTGAATTTAGCACAGCACGCTGCCGCCAATTGTTATGGTGGATGGCATTCCAAGGAGAGTGGCGAGACAAATGGAGATCGGTCTGTATCGAAGTCCAACTTCCGTCCTTTTCCTGCACTAATCCCATTTCCTTCAATGTCATAAGAAAACGTACTACCGTGACTGCAGGCAATTCCAAGCGGCGTGACATGTTTTCAACGGTTTGAAACTCTGGGATTGAAACTAGAACATGAAGCGCGCTCCAGATCCACGAAGAGTAATAGGGTGTCTCCTCAGCTTCAATGCGGGCGGCATTGAAACGATTGGTGAGATCCAATCTTCTATTGCGAATTTCACGCAATCTATTTCGCGTTAATTCGAGTAATGGCTTAGTTCCGGCTCGGGCAAGGTTTACCAACTCAAGAAAGTATTCCTTTTCATCCTGTTCCATCTTCCAAAACAATCCGAGGTTGGCCGCATGATCGGGGGTTAGATGAATTTCACTATGCAAAACTTGTGAGAGGTACGTCCTTTGGCAACCGGCACCGTTGGCAAGCAGAGTCTGGTAGCCCCGAATCGAACGATTGGCTTGAATCTGGTCTCGAACAAATTCCTTATAGTCAGTGCAGGCGAATAGCGACATGGCATGATTTGTAATAATTTATAACTTTTTTAGCAATATATTTATAACAACCTTCTTGTACAGCGCTCTGCCCCCCAGCTATATGTGGATCAGCGTTTTGGATGGGTCTTGGAGGTTTTATGAAGCGGACGTTCTTACTTTTATCGGTATTTTTTCTATTAGCGGTCCCTGAAAGCACACTCGGTGGGGCCAGTTCCAGCGGAGGAATCGACAACCCCAAAAAGGAAAGCGGCAGTGCCTGGTTTCTGCAAGACTCGTTCGATAACAAAGAGATCCAGTACTGTCTGAAAGGCCCCTCGGGGAAATTCGGTGGCGAAGCCGCCGTTGATTTAGCTTTGAAGCAGGCCTTCGACACTTGGAAAGAATATGCTAGCCGGGTGGAGTACTCCAATATTCGATTCATCTTTAATCTAAAAAAACTCTGCGATGGCAAGGAACGTTTAACCGTCTATCTCGGCGGTACCAGTCCTGAGATTGAAAGAATTAAATTGAAACATGAAAACCCTACCGCGTTCACAGAGCGTACGGAATACGATCCCGACACACGGCTTGGAAAGGGATTCCTTTGGTTAGCTGAGGCAGGATCGGTGGATCCCCAGGCAAGTTATCCGAACTGGACAGCCCCCTATGTTCTCGGTGGCGTGATCCTTCATGAAGTCGGACACATCATGGGAATTGCCGACCACATCGAAGGCACCATTATGGGAAATCTAAGAACCCTTCTCACCTCCCCTCCAAACGGCCCATCTAAATTTTGGCTAAAGCAGCAGGAATATTACCTAACCCATATCGATCATGAACAGCAGCTTATCCTTTGTGCCGGGTTCAATGAACGGTGCGCGCCCGAGGAGTATAGGCTTCGTGGTAAAGGGGTCTTTTGGGCGACCGCCGCACGTTTTGAGAAAGCCTTTGAACGCGTCATGAATCGCAAAGCGGAGGGAGAGGTAACTGGCCGCATGACCTTTGAGCATCAGTCCGGACCCCATTTTAAAAAAATTCCGTTGGTCACCCTATATATTGGTGATGAAAAAACACCTGAGCCGCTAACGCTCCCTATTACCATCGGGGACACGGAGTGTTTTCCTACCGGCGCCATCGTTTTCAAGCGAGAAATGACCGGGCATACGAATCTGGGCATCCAGAACGCTGCCTGCCGAACCTACGGGACGTTAGTCACTAAGGCTGGCGAAATACTCAACGTCTCTCTTACGCTAAATGGCATGAACTCTCGGGTGAATCTCGACTTTGTAGACGGCGGAAAACAGTTTCCAATCTTCCGTGCCTTCGACCGCGATAAAGTGAAGTAGACATCCAATGGGGTCAGCCGCCGTTAAAAGAGCTTTCGCATCTTTCGCACGGCCGGCCCCATTTCTGATCACATCCATTTGGCGGCCACCTTATATAAAAGGAGACTGAAGCCTCTTTCACTTTTATATTATTCCATTGGGATTTTAAAAGGATAAGCTGCCATGACAGAGTGGGTCGTTCATAAATTTGGGGGAACGAGCGTCGCTAACGCAGATCGTTACCGCGCGGTAGGGGAAATTATTCGTGCCGAGAAATCGGGACCAAAAGCGGTCGTAGTTTCGGCAATGGCGGGAATGACCAATGGGTTGATTGAATTGGTTGAGTTGGCCAGTCGACAAGATCCCTCCTATGAGGGGAAGTTTGCCAGCCTTAAAAAGAAACCTCAAGAAGCCCTTGAAGCCCTCTTTCCCGATCAATCCTCTAAGGTGCGAGGGGCGCTCAGCGCGGCACTTGCCGCTGACTTTAAGGACCTGCAGGAGCTGTTGCGAGGAGTGTGGCTTGCCAAAGGGTATCCCGAACTTACTGTGGAACTTATTTCCGGCTACGGTGAACTCTGGTCGGCCCAACTCCTCAATGCTCAGCTTAATTCCATGGGTTTCTCCTGTGCCTACTTAGACGCCCGAAAAGTTCTTATCGTCGAAACAGTGCCTGGAGGCGTTCTTGTTGACTGGCTTGCCACGCGCGCCAAATTTAGAGAATGGCTAGATAAAACTCCGGCAGAACACCTGGTCATCACCGGGTTCGTTGCTTCCACAAAGGAGGGAATGGCTACCACTTTAAAACGCAACGGCAGCGATTTCTCGGCCTCCATCTTCGGAGCGCTTTTAAAGGCCTCTGCGATTGTCATTTGGACCGACGTCAACGGAGTATTGAGCGCCGACCCACGGCTTGTTCCCGAAGCGCAGCTTTTAACGGAGTTGTCCTACGACGAAGCTACTGAATTAGCGTACTTCGGCGCAAAGGTAGTGCATCCCAGCACCATGGCTCCGGCCATCGAAGACCAAATTCCCATTTGGATTAAGAATGCCTTTAACCCGAAGGCTCCGGGCACCTGCATTCATGCCCATGTGAAATCGGATGTGCTGGTAAAGGGATTTGCCACTATAGATAACATGGCCCTTATCAACGTCGAAGGAACGGGAATGATCGGAGTTCCCGGCGTAGCCCAACGACTTTTTGGAGCCCTTCAAGAGATCGGCGTTAGCGTCGTGATGATCTCTCAAGCGAGCTCGGAACATTCCATCTGCTTTGCCATATCTCAAACCCAAGCGGAGCGCGGAAAAAAAGCCATCGAAAAGGCGTTTTTTGCCGAGTTACACCACGGTGTTATTCAAAAAATCTCCGTCTCGGAGAATTGTACTGTAATAGCAGCGGTTGGCGAAAACATGGCGGAAACTCCTGGCGTTGCAGCAAAATTTTTTAACGCTCTTGGCAATGCCAATGTAAGTGTAAAAGCCATTGCCCAAGGATCCTCGGAGCGAAACATTTCGGCCGTGATCAGCGGCACTCAATCCGTCCGGGCTTTGCGCGCGGTTCATTCCGCTTTTTTCCTCTCCCCACAAACCTTGTCCATTGGATTGATCGGTTCGGGCCTTATAGGAGGGACGTTCCTTGATCAGCTAAATGCCGAAATGGAACGGCTTCGCCGTGACTTTAAATTTGATCTCCGAGTGCGCGGAATACTAAATTCCAAAAAAATGTACTTGGGAAATCCGGCAATTGACTTGGCAACGTGGCGAGAGGATTTGAAAAAGAGCGAGCAGGTGGCTGATCTCGGCGAATTTGTAAAACACGTCAACGCCGACCATTTACCTCATGCTGTGTTCATCGACGCTACAGCGAGTGACGTCTACGTAAAATCTTATGTCACCTGGCTCGAGCAGGGGCTACACGTGATCACGCCCAATAAAAAGGCGAGTTCTGCTTCGTTTGATTTTTATCGTCGGCTGGTATCTAAAGGACGAAAAAGACGCGGTCAATATTCCTATTCAACAACCGTGGGCGGGGGCCTTCCCATTATCAATACCCTTAGGGACCTCATTCACACGGGTGATGAGATCATTGAAATCCAAGGGATCTTATCTGGAACCCTTTCCTATCTTTTTAATTCTTTTAGCCGAGAAAATAGTTTTTCTCAGGTGGTAAATGAGGCCCGTAAAAAAGGATTTACCGAGCCAGATCCACGCGAGGATCTATCCGGCATGGACGTGGCACGAAAGCTCGTCATCTTGGCCCGTGAAATGGGAATGCCGGTTGAAATTGAAAACGTCGAAGTGGAAAACTTGGTTCCGACCTCCGACCGGGGGGGGACGGTGGACGAGTGGCTAGCAAAGCTACCAAAAAACGACGCGGCCATGGAAATGCGTCGCGCCGAGGCAGAAAAAAAGGGACAGGTATTGCGCTATGTAGGCGTCATCCAACCACCCTCAAAATGTTCAGTGCGCCTAATGAATTTTCCCAAGGAACATCCTTTTGCAGGGCTGGCCCAGAGTGACAACATCGTTACGTTTCGGACTAAGCGGTATTCCCTGCAACCGCTTATCATTCGAGGCCCAGGGGCTGGCCCGGACGTTACGGCGGCAGGAGTATTTGCCGATGTCCTTCGCCTCACTTCAACGCTTGGTGGCGAGTCATGAAACGGGTTACCGCATTTGCACCAGCCAGCGTGGCTAATGTTGCCGTAGGGTTTGATCTCTTGGGATTTTCACAGAGCCAGGTAGGCGATGAAGTAACCCTTACCCGAATGGATAGACCAGTCGTCGAAATCATCGCCTTGCCTGCGAGTTCTACACTGCCTGCCGACCCACAAAAAAACACCGCTACCGTCGGGTTAATCCAACTGATCCAAGATTTAAAGCTGAACTTTGGTTTTGGGGTATCCCTAAAAAAAGGAATTCCGTTAAGCTCAGGCATGGGAGGTTCGGCCGCCTCTGCTGTGGGAGCCATTGTCGCGGCCAATGAGTTTTTGAACACAAAGCTGACTCGCGAACAACTATTGGCCTATGCGTTAGTGGGAGAGGCGGCAGCAAGTGGATCTGCCCACGCCGATAACATTAGCCCCTGCCTTTTTGGCGGCCTCACACTGACGAAATCGGTAGAGCCTTTGGATGTACTTTTGATTCCCATTCCTGAGAAATTGCTATGCGTTCTGGTCCACCCGAATCTTCAAGTGGACACTCGTACGGCTCGTAAAATCCTACGCACTGAGATTTCACTCAAGGATCATGTAAAGCAGTCCGCTAACTTGGCCGGTTTTATTGTGGGATGTTTTACTAATGACCTCTCTTTAATTCAGAGGTCTTTGATTGACGTCATTATCGAGCCACAACGAGCCGCTCTAATTCCCGCATTTGCTTCGGTGAAAGAACAGGCCATGCGCTGTGGAGCGCTGGGCTGTTCTCTATCTGGCTCCGGACCAAGCGTATTCGCCTTGGCAGATTCGAAAGAGGCCGGTGCCAAAATTAAAGAGGCTATGATTAAAGCCTTTGAATCCGCTGGAGTTCAGGCTCAGGGTTGGGTATCGCCAATCTCCCAAGAAGGGGCCCGAATTCTTTCCAAGGAGTGAGTGAAAGGAAGCATGAAGTTTTGCAGCACGCGCAGCCATGAGAAGACGGTTTCCCTTTCGTTCGCTCTTGAGCAAAGCCTTGCCGAAGATGGCGGACTTTTTGTTCCCGAGAAGTTTCCCACTTTTTCACTGGATATTTTCGATGGGGCTCAAACACTTCAAGAAACTGCCCAGCGGTGGTTGAAACCTTTTTTTGAAGGTGATGCCCTTGAAGCTGAGCTGACCGAAATTTGCACAAGGGCGTTCTCTTTCCCCATTCCGATTAAGAAACTCGATCGCAGAACATGGGTCTTAGAACTCTTTCACGGGCCCACTTGCGCTTTTAAGGATGTCGGAGCCCGCTTTCTGGCTGAATGCCTGTCGCGACTATCCAATGGCACTAAACCAATAAGGACTGTATTGGTTGCCACTTCTGGAGACACCGGAGGGGCTGTCGCTGCCGCTTTTCACGGCCGTCCGGGTGTTGAGGTCATCCTCTTATTTCCCAAAGGAAAAGTTTCTGCGCGGCAGGAAAAGCAGCTTACCTGCTGGGGAGGCAACGTTAGGGCCTTTTCTGTGCGTGGAAACTTTGATGACTGCCAGAAGATGGCAAAATCAGCGTTCTCCGATCCGTGGTGGAAAGCAAACCGTTCGTTGGTTTCTGCTAACAGTATCAACATTGGGCGTCTGCTTCCTCAAGCCGCTTATTATGTTGCGGCGGGTTTGGCCCATCGGACGCAAAGTACCACCCTCCCCGTTGTGATCATCCCCTCGGGAAATCTAGGAAATGCCACGGCGGCTTTGTGGGCCAAAAAAACAGGCCTTCCGTTAGGAAAGGTGATCTTGGCAACCAATGCCAATCCCACCATTACCAACTTCTTCCAAACTGGAATTTGGAAACCAGAGCCCGCCGTGGCAACGCTAGCCAACGCGATGGACGTCGGTAATCCAAGCAACTGGGAGAGGATCGCAGACCTTTACCCCAAAATCACTGACCTAAAAGACGATTTAGATGCCGTGCTAGCCAACGATGCCCAGATCACAGACGCAATTAGAAGCAGTTTCACAAAGTGGGGAGAGGCCTTCTGTCCTCATACCGCTACCGGAGCTTTTGCGAGCAATCAATACGGCTCATCGGACGTTATTCTGGTAGCCACCGCTCACCCTGCAAAATTTGAGACGATTGTGGAACCGGTATTAAAACGCGCCCTAGAAGTTCCCGCCGGATTGAAAAAACTGCTTTCCCAAGTTTCGCAGGTTATCGAGATCGCACCCACCCTGACGGCGTTGACGGAATACTGCAAAAAGATCCCCCATTAGAAACTAGGTATTCAAAGAGCCGGTCAAAGTACAGATAAGGCCGGTAGCTATAATGCCTAACCTCGATAAAAAAACACTATAAAAACAATTAATTACATACACCAGTGGCCGGTTACCGTTTATCGCCGATCGATTGATCGAATTTCCGCAATCGAATCGCAATAAATTTGAGAAAAGGGTGAGACTAAGGGCAATCCTCAGATCGCCGCGAGTAAATAGTGTAGTCCCAGCGTTTCTATCATGAGATCATTGTCTTCCTGCGAGGCGCCATGACCGATCGATCAAAAAGACTCGCTCTTTTTGCATTAACCTCATTATTGGTTGCTCTACCGATTGGAATTAATTTTCCAATCATGGGACATGATTTTAATTATTTTCTCCCAAGGCTTTTAGATACGTATCTATTCATGAAAACGTCGGGGTTTTCGGTTCAGTGGTGGACCCCGACTTTTGGCGGTGGGATGCCGGTTTTTGCCAATCCGCAGAGCATGCAGTTTTCCCTCCCCCAGCTTTTGATTTTCTTAGTAAGGCCCTTAGATGCCATCTCAATTTCCACAGCGATAATTTCATACGTAGGTTGCGTGGGGCTTCACCGTTTAGGGAAAAACGTGCTTCAGCTAGACGAAGCCATTGCCTGCCTTTTGGCTGTCGCAGGAAGCACGGGAGGCTTTTATGTGCTTCAGATGACGGCGGGGCACCTTTCGTATCATTCCTTCCCGTTTATCGGTGTGGCTCTGATCGCCCTTGTTGACCCTTCGATTTCTCGTTTGAGGGCTTCACTCGTTTTGGGATGTGCCTGTGCGTATATTGTTTATTCGGGAGGCTATTTCATTTCGGTAATAACGGCGTTGGCACTTCTCATTTGCGTCCCACTCATCGGTGCCTTAAATCCCGCGGCGTTTAAGTTGAAACGGGTTGCGTTTGTAGCTATGGCAGGAACGGCGATTGCCCTGCTTTTAAGTGCAGCACGGCTGACAGCTATACTCTCGTTGATGACTGGCTACCCAAGAATTGCCCCCTCAGGTCCACTTCCTTCCCTACTGTCCCCACTGGTTCAGGTCGTCCTCATCCCGCTTTGGATTTTGAGTCAGTTGTTTGGCGGAACAAAGAATCCAGAGAATTTTCAAGCTGCCCTTTGGGGACGATTCCCCTGGCCCATTTGGGAGACGGATGCGTCCGTGGCTTTTCCCGTGGCACTCTTTGCCCTCTATTTTCTGTTTCAATTTCTTAAGCAGGTAGGGCAAAAACGTGACAAAAAGCAGATTACATTAACCATCACCTCCGCGACCTCGTTGGGACTTCTCCTGGTGTTGGCATCAGCGAAAGGTCCCTTGTTTGGAGCACTCAAAGCCATGCCTCTGATTTCCTCGCTAAGAGTGAATTGCCGGTTTTCATCGGCCCTAATTTTCCCCACCTGCTTAATGGGGGTCATGGGAATTCAATTTGTCGTCAGTCGACTGAGCCAGCGTCGCGCCAGAGTTCTCCTTGGCGGAATACTCATTCTGAGCGTGGGACACGTGGCTCTCTATACGGTTTTATTAAAAAAATACCGCCCTGATTTTGGAATCAGGTATGGAAAGGAATCAGGCCTTGCTGGAATGCCGCAGTGGCTCGATCAGTATTACTACATTCTCCGCTCGGGAATCACCATTGCTCCGATTGACGAGATTTCTGATGTGAACGATGAGACCGCATTAATGACGAATAAAAGTAGTCTGCGTGTTTACGAGCCGTTAATCGGTGATCGGCAGGGAGCGCTTCCTTTTTTGGCTAAACTGTCTGCTGGTCCGGTACATCAGATACGTGAAGGCTATTTCAATATGAATTTCCCTCTGGTGATGGCCTATTCCGCGAAATATGGAAAAAATTCGAGCCTCGTCCCCGAGTCCGAGCGAGCCAATCTTGACCTTTTTCTGGCCAGAAAAACACCCGTCTGGGAACTTCCGTTCCGCCAAAAGGCGGCAAACGTTATCACTTTGTTAGCGCTTCTATTTACCGGTGTCGCTTGGTTCTTCAGTTTCTACCGAAAGGGAAGAATAAAAGCTGCTCTATAGGCTGGGCGCTATTTTTTCTCAAAAACTATTCGGTAATGGTCAAACAATTCTCGTTCAAAAACGATGAGGCTAGAATTGACCGGCGGTGTGAAGGCTTGACGAAATTCTTTGCTGAAGAGAAAACGCGGCGCCAGCGAAATTTTCATCAGAATATTGCCAAGCGTGAACCGAGAGTAGCGTTTATTCCACTCTTTGATGGTCTCAATGTAGTCCAACCGTCCGCTGCTCTTTGAAACCATCCGGTAAAGGGGATCGGTAAGTTTTAGAATGTGCTGATCCCCGTGGGGAAGCCAGGACCCCGGGAAGAGTTTCATCATCTGCGCACAAACATAGGCATCCGTTAAAGGGTCAGCCCCGATATCAAAATATTCGGGAGGAATCATTGTTTTTCCAAAAACCATGGTTTGAAGAAAGAATCGGCCTCCCGAGGGGATCAGATCGCTTACCGTCTTAAAGAACTGGCTGTAGATCGCGTCTTGCTTTCCCTCTTTATACTGCTCTAGCGAACAGAAGTGCTCAAAGGCTCCAAGACTAATGACCGCATCGAACTTTCCAAAAACGTCAGGCGTGAGATTTCGGCAATCCCTCACGTGCACATCGAGTCCGTTTTTTTTACATGCTTTTGCCTGACCCGCCGAAAGCGTTAGGCCTGTTGCTTTAACTCCCTTTGAACGTAAATAGTTGAGCATGGGACCCCAGCCGCAGCCCATATCGAGCACGCGATCCCCTGGTTTAAGCTTTAGGCTATTGAAGATAAACTCATGTTTTTTCTTTTGGGCCTGTTCTAAGGTCAGCGAATAGTCGCCGTCGTAATAGGCGCCACTAATGTCGGCCATCTCCCCCATAGCGCTGCGGAAGATGCGGTCAATCAGCGTGTAGGTAAAATCAATGTCCGTTTTACTAGCCATTTTCCGCGCGCCCCTTGCC
>JAYVQZ010000108.1:0-10407 GCA_043776735.1 Deltaproteobacteria bacterium
GGTATTTTTCCTACGAAATGTATACCGCTATGTTTATCAAAATCCCGTGGCTGCGGGTATTTGCGAGCGGGCGGAGCATTACCCGTTTAGTACCTAGTGGCAGAAAAAAGCCCTGTTATCAACCGTCGGTTTAGTTTTTGTCGCTTGGGTCTAAGAATCATTCTTCTACTTCTCCAAACGGAGATGAGTCAAATGGGTCATCGTAATGGCGTCGGGCTGTGCCGCTGTCTCGATGGCCCAGCCAACGGGTTACCTTGTGTTCATCGAATCCCTTGTTGATCATGAAAGGAAAGAATTCTTTCCGGCCTGCATAATGGGTTAAGCGACGACCGTAGCTGTCGATCATATCCTTTAGTGTTCTGGGGCGTTCGAACTTGCCCTCGACAATCCACTTAAGCGCTGTTTCTTGCTGGGGAAGGACAGCTTCGATCTTCTTCCACCGCTTCCTTGCATCGACCATGGTGCGTTCGAGTTTAGGTTGGTAGACGTATAGGTATTTTCCTTTGACGGCGTGTTTCTGAGGGTCCCGCAGGCTGATTTCAAGCTCCTCGGGTCGTAATCCAAAGGTAATAGAAATGAAGAGCCACATATATTCAGCGTGGGAAAATTTGTCTCGGTTCTGATCTAGGAGTCGCAAAGAGAGGCGTCCGCTGGGCCTCTTTCGCCGTGTTGTTTGGAAGCGTTCATAGCTTAATGCTATTTTGGATCTGTCAGATCCCGTTGGAGCCTTGATGGGGCTGAATCTTACTTCGTACTTTTCGGTAAAAAAATCACCCCACTCATTCATGGCTCGTCGAAGTCTTCCACAATAGTCGAGACTGTATCCTCTTGTTGCTAAACGTTGGTAAAATTCTGCTTGGAACTTCCGCCATTCTTTGGGATGGCGAGGCCAGGTTCGGATCAGCCCTTTTGTTGTTTCCCAATGGTCTTTGCGTATCTTACGAGCTTGAAGTTCGCCCTCGAACTCGCGGCGGAGATCGTCGGGGAGGTAGGCGCATTCGATGGTATTGCCTAACTCTATTTTCGATTGGATGCGGGCAATTCGGCGTTCTTCGTTGAGCAAAGTGTGTTGCGCTCGGAGGCTTTCGGCATGACGTTTGGCCTGGGAGATCGACATTTCCCGGTCAAAACCGAGTCGTCTGAACTCCTTCGATTTTTTAGCAATATAACGGCTGGTCCGTGTTTTTCCGGTATCTTGGCAGTCATAGACCGCCCAGGTCGAACCGTTGCCTTCTTTTCTGATCTGATAGCCCATCTCTATTCCTTTCGGTAAAAGGTGGGTTATCCTCCAGCAACATTACCCCCACTACCCCCAGGTAAAACCAGTGGGGGCAGACGTTGTAAGTGTTTGATTTAACAGATATATTTTTAGTAAACCTGCCGCAGGAGGGACTTGAACCCCCACGGGTTTCCCCACTGGCTTCTAAGACCAGCGTGTCTGCCATTTCACCACTGCGGCGTGATAACGAGCATGTGATCATAGGGGGTTGGCAATTTCTTGGCAAGAACTGCCATCGACTAGGGAATGGTTAATTTCCGCTGGTTTCAGATTGGGGAGTTAATAAACGCACCGGCCAGGGAATCCAAAAGCAAAATGAAGATGATCGGCGTATGTGGGGTGAAAACGGGGGCCAAGAACCGTTCCGAAACTATGACAGGCAGCCCGAGCAATGAGCCGCAGGTATTGTCCTTCCGGGCCGGGTGAGGCGAAGTGAGCCTTAACCGTGATACCTCTTCCGCCGGGAAGCTCGATTCCAGCAAAATCCACGGCATCGCCAAATCCATGTCCGCCCGGCCTGGCGTCCTCATTTTGACAGCGGTAACTTCCTTTATGAAGAACGGCTTTAGGGGCAGCGCCGAAAATAGCAACAGAGTTAGGGATCAAAAACTCCTTGGTGAAGTCTCGCAACCGTGTCGCAAGACGACAACTCATTACAAGTTCCTCTTGCCATCGGGTGGCTTCAATTGCGTGGAAAGCCAACGGCCCCCAGAGAACAATAAGCGGGGTGTCAATGGCACACCCTTTCTCGCGTTCGCTTGGCTCCTGGACAAAGGAGTAGTTTGCAGTGCGAATTTCACTTAGGTTTTGCATGCATTGCGAATCGAAGGCCGCCGGGTAATGCGCCTGTTGCCAGCGAACCGCTAAACGCCACGGAAGCCAAAGCCCTTCGAATGGTCGGACGGAGGCGGCTCCTAAGAAAAGGCCTGAGAGCAATAGAACAAGGAAACTCAAAAAGACAGATTTCATTACGGAGAGAAACTCTCACTTTTTTCCGGGGAAGTGTAGCTTTGATGTGAGCTGGGATGCCAACGGGTACCACCCCTTTAGTGTTCTGATCTCCCTTCTCCTTTTTCTAGGGATTAGCGGCATTTACTTCGCCTTACGGGCCAATTATGTACTGATGGACACCTTCTATGCGCTAACTGGACTGCGACGATAACCAGCTATTGGGGCCAACGCCAACTATAATAAGGGCACCGACGACGGGCGCCCAGCCGACCAACAATTGGCATAGTCGCAAACGGGGAAGTGATCTAACCAACTCCACTCTAGCGGTGTCGCGGATCTTTTCGCGGGGGTCCCAGAAGCGCGCGTAAAGATAACGCAGCGAAAGGTATTCCGCGTAGAGCATGCCGTAGGAGATCGCGATGGAAAAGGATAGCGTAAACGATCCGGCAAAGTGAAGAAATGCCGAGGGGGGAAGGGGAGCAGAGCCCAAATGAATAGTTAGCGGAAAAAAAATCGCACCAGGCATCCAACTTCCAAAACTCAACCAAAATACCCAGTTGGGAATTCTCCGAACATCCTGCCTTAGGTTACGAATTTGAAGTTCCGTGAATTCCGCTGGCGATTGCAAAAAACGCTGCAGGCGCTTCATGCCCAAAAGCCACAAGCTCATTCCGATGACAAAACAAATGGGATTATAAATCAGCAAAAGTTTCACAAAAAAAGACTGCTGACTAGTCGAGAGGTGGGTCACCACATTTGCTTCGTTGTAGGCAATGCTCACAAGACTTGCCACAAATTGGATGAAGAACCCTCCCACAGTAAGCATGAGAAGAGGATGGCTTTGTGCGGCCTTGGAGAATATCCCTGCTTCGGGCATGGCGCGTTCAATCCGGTAGAGTTCCAGACAACCCTCAAATGCCTGAGCAAGCTCTGAGGCTCTGGCAAAACGATTTTCCGGGGCCAAAGCGGTGCAATGGTTAAAGACACGAAAAAGTTCATAATGAGTTTTTTCATTCAGGCCTGCCGATAGAGAAAACTCTCGGAGAACCATTCCCATAGAAAAGATATCTGAGATCGGGGTTAGCCGATGCTCCCCTTGTCTTCCCTGGCCGGAAAAAAAGAGGTCCATTTGCTCTGGGGCCATGTACTCAAAGGTTCCGCCCAAGGGATTGGTTTCTCCGTCGGGGTGATCTTCTCGAACTCGGGCCACGTTGAAATCAACAAGAAAGGCCCGTCCATCCGGATGGATCAAAATATTTGCAGGTTTAATGTCAGCGTGAATTAAACCTTTGCTGTGGGCATGTTCCAGAGCTCCGACAAGATCAATGGCAAAGGCAAGCACAAACTCGGTGGGCGAATGTTTGAGAAAAGTCTCCCGTTCGGGTGAGGAGGAAACCGGATCTCTACCGCTGACGACATTGAGAAGCTCTTTTCCCGCGGCAACAGGAGGGCGACTTTTCAATTCAGTCATCAGTTTTTGTAGAGTTACTCCAGGCACAAAGGGCATCGCAATGAGGCGAATGTTTCTCTCTGCATCTATCGTTTCGGAAAACACGGGCACGATATGGTCATGTTCGAGACGAGCTAAAGTTCGAGCTTCTGTTCCGGCATTGCACGTGACCTTTAGCGCGATGATACGGGAAAGTGAGAGCTCGTGGGCTAGGTAAACTGTGGCAGAACCACCTTGTCCGAGCACCCTGATTAGCTCGAAATCTCCTATGATCTGCCCTGTCTGGAAAATATCTGGCCGCTGCAAATTGGGTAATACGGCAATCGTGGAAGAGGCGGGAGTTCTTTGCTGGATAATATCAGCTGCTCCATCATGCGAATTAAGTAGTCCGCTCACCAGATCACGTAGGACGGGATCACCGTCGGTTTCCCGATCCAGAGCCATGGCCCTTTCGCCCGCAGGAAGGGCCATGAGACGAAGAAAGATCGCGCTTGTCTGATCCCAGCGCGACCCAAAATCAAAACTATTTGTATTTGCTACACTCACCGACCAACCTTAAAAAAACTCTTGCCCTGACGCATTAAATCGGGCTCAGGGAGTTTTCCTTTTACTAAACACAGTTTCGTAGTCTCATATCGGCGAAAAACTCTCGCTCATTGAGCGGCTAGGGAAAACGTGGCGCATTGTTCCACAGCCTGCCCTTCGGGCCTTAGCTTTTGGGCTCAAACCCTGCGCCAAAGGCACCGATAAGGTACCGAGGTACTGTTGTGAAAACTCCCATCGGCATCAAGCCGCGTTTAAAAAAAAGAGGCGAGGACGGCTATTCCGACCAGGCAATGAGAGGGTCCCGAAGGGGCTCTGAGCCGGTTTTGAGCGTCGTTATTCCCGTGCTGAATGAGGCTCCAATCCTCCATGATTCTTATACCCAGATAAAGCGGGTGCTTGATGACATTGGGGAGAGTTACGAAATTGTTTTTGTGAATGATGGAAGCAGCGATGGCTCGTTCGATATTCTTGAAGCCCTGGCAGCCAACGATATTAGCGTGGTGGTTGTCAATTTGTCCCGAAACTTTGGACACGAACTAGCGACGTCGGCCGGATTGACTCATTGTCGAGGAAAAGCGGCCGTAATTCTGGATGCCGATCTCCAAGACCCACCAGAGGTAATTAAGGAATTTCTATCCAAATGGCGAGAGGGTTTTGAGGTCGTTTACGGAATTCGACAGAGCCGTAGGGGAGAGACCTGGTTGAAAAAAACAACCTCGTTTTTATTCTACCGACTGATGGGATCTATTTCAGATGTTCCCATCCCCGCTGACACCGGAGACTTTCGACTCATTGATCGGCGGGTGATTGACGTCTTTCTCTCGCTGAAAGAAAACCCTCGTTTCTTTCGAGGCATGATCAGCTGGATCGGATTTCGCCAAACAGGGATTTTATTCAAGCGACGGCCGCGAATGGGTGGTGTGAGCAAGTACAGTTACGACAAGCTCGTCCGTTTAGCTTTCGACACCATTACCTCATTCTCCCAATTCCCGGCCCAGGCGGTATTAGGCGGGGCTTTGGCCTGTTTTGTCGTCTCGATAGCCGGAACCTTGGGACTTCTTGGTTGGTGGGGGATGGGGTGGACTCTCTGGGGGCCCACTCAGTGGTTCTCTCTGCTTATCCTCTTTGTCTTAAATGTAAACGTGGGGTGTATGGCGCTTCTGGGTCAATACATCGTGCGTACTCATAAAAATACACAGGGGAGACCCTTGTTTACTTTGGACACAGTAATTCGCGATGGGAAAAAGCAATCTAAATCTCAATTCGACCGAGCCGCTTAGGCAACCAAGCCGGTTTTCGCTGGTGGTGAACAGCCGTCCCGTGGCAGCTTGGCATCGGCTGTCACTTCATGTTCGCCTGCTACTGGTCGTGGCGTTCGCCTCATCGTTGGTACGTATCGTTGGCCTGGCCAGCGTTCGCGAAGTGATCTTTGATGAAGTTCATTTCGGAAAGTTTGCCACTGCCTACTGTTGCAGTCACGAACGTACCTTTGACATTCATCCTCCTCACGCCAAGCTTCTGATTGCTGGAGCAGCACGGCTTTTTGGGTACCGTGGCGGATTCAGTTTTTCGCGTATCGGACTGGCTTTTCCCGACACCCTCCCGGTATTTGGCTTTCGACTTATTCCAAGTTTGGCTGGAGTGGGCATCGTTATAGTCTTTTTCTTTTTTCTTCAACAATTAGGGGCTTCACAGTATGGAGCGTTTGCTGGAGCGCTTTGTTTAGCCCTCGACAATCTTTTTGTCACTCAAACCCGGGTGATAGGCCTCGATGGAATCCTTCTTCTTGCGCAATTGAGTTCTCTCTCCATTTATTTGGCAAGTTACAGGAGAAAAGGCGTTAGTTTTTTTGGGCTCACATTGGCGGCTGGAGCGATGGCCGGATTAGCCGCTGGTTCCAAGTTTACCGGAATCGCCATTTTGCCGGTCATCGCCTTTCATGCCGCAGTATTTTGTTGGCACGCGGGTTCGGTGGAGCAATGGAAGCGCAGCGGATTTCAAGCCGTACTTTTTATTTTCGCTTTTTCCATTGTCTACCTTTTAGGATGGGTGGCGCACTTTCACCTTCTTTATCTTCCTGGCTTTGGAGATTCCTTTTATCAGCTAAAGGGGAATTTCTTCAGTGATCTCGTCACAGTTCATCGCACCATGTTTGATGCAAATTTTGGCCTTAAAAGTCCTCACCAAGATGCGAGCCCCTGGTGGAGCTGGCCGCTGATGAAAGTGCCCGTTTTCTATTGGGCAGGACCGGGCAGAAGCCTCTATCTCATAGGAAATCCAGTGGTGTGGTGGGGTAGTACCCTCATCTTTGTGGGTATGCTGGCTCGTGGTCTTTTTTATCTTGAGTTTGCCTCAAAAAAAGAGATGAAGGCATTGTTCGGCACGCCTGTCTGTTTGGTCCTTGTTGCTTACTTCGTGTCCGTGCTCCCTTTTCTAGGAATTCCCAGAGCTCTCTTTATCTACCACTATATGACGCCGCTCCTGTTTTCTTTGGCATTTGTAGTATTGAGCCTGGATCGGAACCGTTTCTTCACTCCACGAAATACCGCGGTGTTGGGGGCAGTGGTGGCCTTATTATTTATTGCACTCTCGCCACTTTCCTATGGTTTTCAAAGCGGTGCCTACGGGCAGTTTCTGGTAGATACCATTCGCAGCTGGCGCTAATTTCTGCCTGGAAATTTATATAAAGCGTAACTTCCTTGGGTAAAGATAGCGGTACCCAAGAACTGAGGTAGTTTCAGTCCGGGATAGGCAGCCTTTTCCTGCGGTCCTACGATCACGAAATCCGCTCCAGGGTAGGGGAGATCCAATCGCTTACCCGTGTAAAAGTCTCTTAGCGCTGTTTCGCGCGTTCCCGAATTCAGACCATGGCTCCAAATGTGCCCGGGGAATCCCAAATAACTGGCGCGACCGATTAGGGAAATGGTTGAGTTATACGTCGGAAAATGCGCCACCACTGTGTCTGGAGGAATGATCTCCCGGGCTTTACGAGAGAACTTGTAAGCCTCCGCGTCCCAAACGCCGTAAAGAGTCGCCCAAGGGTTGAGAATTTTATAAAAATCTAAAAGGGCCGACGTGCTTTGAAATAGCACAATAATAAGCACCAAACCCAGCCGCCTTCGCTGTTTCCCTCTACCCCAAGCCAGGTCAAGAATTGAACCGGCGGCGGGAACTCCGAAAAGACAAGCGTAGTAAAAAATCTTATAATTATCCCAAATCCAAGGGGCAATTTGAATGCAATTTCCCAGAAAAAAAAGCGCAATCGCTCCTACGGTCATTACTCGCAAATCACGCCTAGGTTTTGCCAAAAGACAAATGCCGCACAATAGAAAAAAAATTCCCGTATTGCGAAACCAGAAGTTGAAAAAACCGGTCCCTTCTTTCATCCATCCCCAATGCCATTGAACGACCAGGGCGTGCTGATCGGCTGACGCCAGGTAGGCCAGCTGGGGGACTCCGATAATCGCAGCGGCGACGAGGAAATAGCCCCACTTTGTCGAACGTTCCGTGAAAAAAAACCCTATTATTACTGGTATGAGCGCCAACGCCGTATGGGCATGCGCCAGTGGCAGACATCCCGCAACAATACCAGCTACCAAGGCTCGTTCTCTGGTTAACGGGCGGGGCATGAGAAGGAGAATAAGGGTAAATGCTAACGGGGTTCCCAATAGTAAGGAACGTTGAGGAATAAGGGCACACAAAACGGGATTGTAAAAAAAGAATCCGCCTTGCGAATTGGCGCCTGCGGTGAGGTCCCCGTCAGGAAGATGAAGCAGAAAGGGAATCAACCCATTTCGGGAGCTCTGAAACGCATTCACTAATCCGGAAAAACCAAGGGTGGCTCCGGAGAATACAAAGAGAATTACCGACAGTCCCGCAGCGCGAACGCTCTGGGTAATGGTGCGGGCAACGATAAAGAGCAAAAGTAAAAGCCAGGGGACCAGTACGAAAACAAAGGTTCGAAAAATAAGATCAATCCGCCAACCCAGGTTGTAGAGAATAGCCGAAAGATAATCCACAAGCAGTGAATAGTGAAGAGGCATGCCAGCCAGGCTTGGATTCTGCGGAGGGAACTTCTGTGAGTCTGATAAGGAAGTAAAAATTTCTGTATGCCATGGGAAATCGGCTAACACGTTACGGTAGGCGCTCATCAAATCGCCAGTAGGAGAAAAAAATAGCACTTTCCAGGAAAAGGGAACGAGTATCACCAGAAAAATCACGGCCATTTTTGTGTAAATAGGGTCTTTGGGAAGGAGAACGACCGGCTTGTGAATGGCTCCAAAAAAGTTATTGGGCAAAAAATCGAGGATTGCCAAAAAAAGAAGGGGGGCCACCATGGTGACAAAGCCCATGTGAAAAATGGCATAGAGCTGAAATGAAATTACCGCGTAAACAGTAATTCCTACGATCCCGCCAGCGAGAAAGGTGGTCCACCATTCCTCAAAAAAATTTAAACGAGCAAAAAGTCGACTGCCAAAACGGGCGGAGAGGATAAGGATGAGGGCCGGAAGGAAGACGATCATAAGGGTAATTTTATCATGGGTCTGGGGAAGGTTTTAGGCTTAAGGATAGAAGACTGTTGCGGTAGGCAGGGGCATGCGTCCGTAGGTCAACTGAGGTGGCTTTGCCGACGTATAATGCCTTCTGAGTAATCCGTTTCTGTTGGTAAAGGGGGCGGGTTTGCTTTCTAGGTGCTACGAGTTATTCGATGAACTTGAATTCTAAAACGGTCCGAGCGGCGGCCGGCCACGGACGGCGAGTATCCGTCTTCAACTTAAATTAATACGACCGAACCATCGCGATGCTGGGAGCCAGTCGTCTATTCATTCCCGCAGGCAATGCTTTGCCAGAAAGGCACGTCTCATTGGCTTTCTTGGCTGGCAGCGGCGCGCTAATGCACGTAAAATTCCTGCCCCCCCCACCCCCGCCCTTCTCATCTCTCTCTCTCCGCCGAAACCAACCCCCGCAAATCCTCCTCAAACCTAACGAACCCTTTTTCACTCTCCCACACCTCTTGAACCCACTGCTGCCCAGCAAAGGCACGTTCCCGCGCCGTCGCCGGATTTCTATAAAAACCGAGTAGCGCACGCGACATCGCACTAAAATCCCTTCGGCGAATGAGTTGTGCATAAGGTCCTAATTGATCCTTCATGCCGCCTACGTCCGTTGCAATAACGGGAAGCTGACAGGCAAGGGCCTCCATTGTGCAAAAAGCGACCCCTTCTTGAAGGGAGGACTGTACCAAAACGTCACAGGCGCGGTAGTAGTCGGCCAGCTCCTCCATTGGATTTATTGCGGACCGTCCAGTGATCCATTTCGCCGACTCTTCCCCCAGAATCTTTCTGCTTAAATTTTGAAATTCGGCAAATCCCCCTCCAAGATTGAGTATTTGAATGGGGGCGCCTGCGAAACGAGCTTGCTGGCATGCTAATAGCAACGTCTCAGGATCTTTTTCGTGGCTCATGCGGCTGGCAAAGAGAACGAGGAAAGCGTTCTCGGGCAAATCAAGAGCCTTTCGGAGACGGCGTTTTTCGGCTGAGTCTGCTGGGGTAAATTTCTTGAGGTTCACACCGTAATAACTTGCCCAATAACTTTTCTTAACAAAGGGCTGGATGTATTTTCGATGAAAGTCTCCCATGCCAAAGCCCGCCGTAGCCAATCGTCCGTTGATTCGCAAAAGCGCCTTGATGACATTTCGTCCTAGCTGCCAACGCCACCAAGAGATTTGCCCTCGTTCCCAGCGGCAATCAAAATATTCGACGGCCGGAATTCCCACGTACGTGACCACAGGGATTTTTAAAAAAAAGCCCGCAAGTGTGGCATTTAAGGCACCTCGCAGCATCTCTTGGGCCAAAATAACTTGATAGGCCTTTGCGTGTTTAAAAAGCCAAAGGAAGGATTGGATCTGGTAACCGATTCGGCCGCCACCCATTTCATGTACGCTGAGGGTGAGGCCAATTTTGTTTATTCGATCTTTAAGTCCGCTACTTTCGAACTGGCGCTTGGGGACTAAGAGGGTCAATTCAAAATGGCGGCTAAGTCCGTCAACGAAGCGAATGTCCGTATTGCCTTCGATTACAAAAAGCATTCTAAGTTTTGACTCCATCTTATAATGATAAACTAGAACTCGTTTCCTAAACACGCCGCTTAAAAGAAGAGCGATTCATGGCACAGCGCGAAT